>NZ_JBIAXS010000014.1:207472-218866 GCF_042896885.1 Streptomyces sp. NPDC001231 | reverse complement strand
GAGTTCTCAAGGAACGGTCGCTTCCTTTGTACTCACCCTCTCGGGCTTTCCTCCGGGCTTCCCTTCGGTGTTTCCGACTCTATCAGATCTTTTTCCGATCCGATTTCCTCGGTGCTTTCCAGGTTTCCGCTCTCGCGTTTCCCTTTCCGGCGGCTCCGACTTTATCAGAACTTTTGAGTCGGTCTGACCGGCCCTCGTTTCCGATTCATCGGGAGAGGCTTCTTCATGATCGATCTCATCGACATGCAACAGAAGCAGATAGATGCTCACTGTCACCCTCGTGGACCATGTCCATCTCCGGGCAACTGTTTGAATCTACCTCCCCACCCGACCCGTGTCAACGGGTCCGGTGCGGCGAAGAGGAGAGTAGCAGCTCGGCGGGCCCAAACGCACATCAGGCGGCCGTCGGCACGGTCGCGCTTCGCTCGGTTGGCGCAACGTCCCCTGTACCGCCGGCCCGTGCCGCTCGACCGCCGAGGACGTAGACGTAGGCCAGGAAGGCCAGCTCCGCGACGATCCCGATACCTATGCGGGCCCAGGTGGGGAGGCCCGACGGCGTGACGAAGCCTTCGATGGCGCCGGAGACGAAGAGGACGAGGGCCAGGCCGATCGCCATGCCCAGTGCGGCTCGGCCCTCTTCGGCGAGAGCGGTGCGGCGGGAGCGGGGGCCGGGATCGATGGCCGTCCAGCCGAGGCGCAGCCCGGTACCGGCGGCGACGAAGACCGCCGTCAGTTCGAGCAGACCGTGCGGCAGGACGAGGCCGAGGAAGGTGTCGAGCCGGCCTGCCGAGGACATCAGGCCGATGCCCACACCCAGGTTGAGCATGTTCTGGAAGAGGATCCACAGGACCGGCAGTCCCAGGAAGACGCCCAGGACCAGGCACATCGCGGCGGCCTGGGCGTTGTTCGTCCAGACCTGGGCGGCGAAGGCCGCCGCGGGATGGCTGGAGTAATAGGTCTCGTACTCGCCGCCGGGGCGGGTGAGCTGCCGTAGCTCACCCGGGGCCACGATCGCGGCCTGCACCTCGGGGTGTGTCCCGATCCACCATCCCAGGAGCGCCGCGACGACGGTGGACAGGAGCGCGGTGGGAACCCACCAGTGGCGGGCTCGGTAGACCGCCGCGGGGAAGCCCTCCAGCAGGAAGCGGGTGACATCCCGCCACGAGGCGCGGCGTGTCCCGGTCACGACACTGCGCGCGGCTGCCACGAGCTGGCTGAGCCGGCCCGTCAGCTGCGGGTCGGGCGCGCTGGACTGGATCAGGGAGAGGTGGGTGGCGGTGCGCTGGTAGAGGGTGATGAGTTCGTCGGCCTCCGTGCCGGTGAGCCGGCGTCGGCGGCGGAGCAGGGTGCCGAGGCGGTCCCATTCCGCTCGGTGGGCGGAGACGAAGACGTCCAGGTCCATCGTGTCTGCCTGCTCCTCGGCTGGTTGTTCGACAACTCGTCGGCTGTGTCAGCTTGTCCTACTGCGGCGCGATCGCCCTCAGCTTGGCAGACTGGCCGTTCTCGGGGCGGGCCAGGGGAAGGACGACGGGCGTGAGTGAGCTGGTGACGGGTGAGGCCGTGGCGCTGGAGGTGCGCCCGGCGAGGCTGCCCAGCAGGGCACTGGCGGTGCTGCTCGACCTCGTGGTGACGGTGATGGTCTACATCGCCGTGTCCTTGGCTCTCATGGCGTCCACGGCCTCCCTGGACGAGGCCGCCCGGATCGCGGTGTCGATCGCGGCGTTTCTGCTCGTGCTGGTCGGGGGGCCGATAGCCGTGGAGACGCTCAGCCACGGGCGGTCGCTCGGGAAGATCGCATGCGGGCTGCGGGTGGTCCGGGACGATGGCGGGCCGATCCGGTTCCGGCACGCGCTCGTGCGTGGGGCGATCGGTGTGGTCGAGATCCTGCTGACGTTCGGGGTCGTCGCCTGTATCGCCTCGCTGGTGTCGTCGCGGGGGCGTCGGCTGGGTGACGTGTTCGCGGGCACCCTGGTCGTACGGGAGCGGGTGCCGGCCGGGCAGGCGACCGCGGTGCCTCCGCCGCCGCCCTGGCTGGCGGGGCGTTTCTCCGCTCTCGATCTGTCGGCGGTTCCCGATGGGCTGTGGCTGGCAGTCCGGCAGTACCTGACGCGGATGCAGTCCCTGGATCCGCAGGTCGGCTGGAGCATGGCCGAACGGCTCGCTGCCGATCTCGCCGCCCGCACCGGGACTCCGGCGCCGCGCGAGGTTCCGCCGGCCATGTATCTGGCGGCGGTGCTGCAGGAGCGGCAGGCGCGTGAGGCCCGGCGCGCGTTCGGCGGTTCGGCGACGGGTGCTTCCGCCGGAGGGGCCGGCGTCCCGGTCGCCGGGTCCGGCGCGGCGCCCGGTGCTCCCGGCTCCCCGGTGCCGCAACCGCCGTCCTACGGCGCGTCGCAACCGCCGGCGTACGGCGTCGGCGAGCGGTCGGGGACTCCCCTATCCGCCGCTGAGGCTTCACCCGCCGTGCCTCAGGACACCGCTTCCTGGGACACCCCGGCCTGGGCCGCCCCGTCCACGGACCTCCCGTCGCAGCACCCGGGCTCCGAGGACACTTCGCGGACCGAGCGGCCCGGCAGCGGGTTCGTGCCGCCGGCCTGGGCCGCCCCGTCCACGGACCTCCCGTCGCAGCACCCGGGCTCCGAGGACACTTCGCGGACCGAGCGGCCCGGCAGCGGGTTCGTGCCGCCGGCCTGACGCGTCGGCCGGTCCGGGTCCGTCAACCTCCTTCGCCCCCACACGGCCTTCCCCGCGCCCCGCAGGCTCAGGAGTCGAAGGCCGACGGGGGTGACTGAAGGTCCTCCAACTCGATGCCGGGGGCTGCCAGAACCACGTCCCCGGCGATGTGCACGGTGTGCTGTTCGCCCGTGTCCAGGGCAGTGACCTGGTATTCGTCCACGGTCAGCGGGCCGTTGTCAGTGGCGTGTGCTTCTCTTTCCACCAGAGCCCAGGACTGGTCCACGGTGCGGGGGGCGAGGACCGGATCCGTGAAGGCCACGAGGCGGACGCGGGTCGCGGAGGCGGAGGGGGTGAGGCGCAGGAGACGGGCGGTGGCGATGAGGAACGCGGGGGAAGTGCCGGTGAAGGCGTGGGCGCGCACAGTGCCTTCGGTGGCATGGATGCCGGTGGGGTCGGTGCGGACCCAGGTGACGCCGTCGAGGGCGGCACCGCGCACCTGCCAGCCTCCCGCATGGAGTTCGAGGCGGATGGGGCGGCCGAGGTCGTCGAGGGCAAGGTCGACGGAGCCGTGATGAGCGCCCGTGGGGGTGGTCAGCTGGGATACGTAGCGCCAGCCGGAGGGGCCGGGGGCGCACTGGAAGTGCTCTTCCGCAAGGGGGGTGTGATCGTGCGGATCGTGGAGCGAATAACGGCCGCGGGGCATGGGGGTCCTGGGGTGTGACGGGGTGGTCCGGCCGCCTCGGCACTACGGGCAGGCGGGCGTGACGGCCGCCGGTCCGGTCGAAACCGCCGGTCCGGTCGAAAGGGGCAGGCCCCCGACACGGGGGTGCGGGGGCCTGCCTCGAAGGACCTGGCTGAGACGCGGGGTGCGACTCGGTGGTGGTCAGTAGCGGTAGTGGTCCGACTTGTACGGGCCGTCGACCTCCACGCCGATGTACGCGG
Source organism: Streptomyces sp. NPDC001231 (assembly GCF_042896885.1). NCBI lineage: Bacteria > Bacillati > Actinomycetota > Actinomycetes > Kitasatosporales > Streptomycetaceae > Streptomyces > Streptomyces sp. NPDC001231. The sequence continues at coordinate 215,251 of NZ_JBIAXS010000014.1, read as the reverse complement.
CCTGCTCGGGGCGCAGCGTGGTGAGCTTGACGCCGAGGGCGTCCAGGTGGAGGCGGGCGACCTTCTCGTCGAGGTGCTTGGGCAGCACGTAGACACCGGTCGGGTACTCGTCGGGCTTGGTGAACAGCTCGATCTGGGCCAGGGTCTGGTCCGCGAAGGAGTTGGACATCACGAACGACGGGTGACCGGTGGCGTTGCCCAGGTTCAGCAGGCGACCCTCGGACAGCACGATGATCTTCTTGCCGTCCGGGAAGGTCCAGGTGTGGACCTGCGGCTTGACCTCGTCCTTGACGATGCCGGGGACCTTGGCGAGGCCGGCCATGTCGATCTCGTTGTCGAAGTGGCCGATGTTGCCGACGATGGCCTGGTGCTTCATCTTCGCCATGTCGGAGGCAAGGATGATGTCCTTGTTGCCGGTGGTGGTGACGAAGATGTCGGCCGTCTCGACGACGTCGTCCAGCGTGGTGACCTGGTAGCCGTCCATCGCCGCCTGGAGGGCGCAGATCGGGTCGATCTCGGTGATGATCACGCGGGCGCCCTGGCCGCGCAGGGACTCCGCGCAGCCCTTGCCCACGTCGCCGTAGCCGCACACGACCGCGGTCTTGCCGCCGATCAGGACGTCGGTGGCGCGGTTGATCCCGTCGACCAGGGAGTGTCGGCAGCCGTACTTGTTGTCGAACTTCGACTTGGTGACCGCGTCGTTGACGTTGATCGCCGGGAACAGGAGGGTGCCCTCGCGCTGCATCTCGTACAGGCGGTGCACGCCGGTGGTGGTCTCCTCGGTGACGCCCCGGATCTCGGAGGCCAGCTGGGTCCACTTCTGCGGGTTCTCGCCCAGAGTGCGGTTCAGCAGCTCCAGGATGACGCGGTGCTCGTCGGACTCGGCGGTGTCGGGCGAGGGGACCTTGCCGTCCTTCTCGTACTCGACGCCCTTGTGGACCAGCAGGGTGGCGTCGCCGCCGTCGTCCAGGATCATGTTCGGGCCGCCGGTGGGGCTGTCCGGCCAGGTCAGCGCCTGCTCGGTGCACCACCAGTACTCCTGGAGGGTCTCGCCCTTCCAGGCGAAGACCGGAATGCCCTGCGGATCGTCGGGGGTGCCGTCGGGGCCGACGGCGATGGCGGCGGCCGCGTGGTCCTGCGTGGAGAAGATGTTGCAGGACGCCCAGCGGACCCGCGCGCCGAGGGCCGTCAGGGTCTCGATCAGGACGGCGGTCTGCACGGTCATGTGCAGGGAGCCGGTGATACGGGCGCCCTTGAGCGGCTGCTGTTCGGCGTACTCCGCACGGATCGCCATCAGGCCCGGCATCTCGTGCTCGGCGAGGGAGATCTCCTTGCGGCCGAACTCGGCCAGGGACAGGTCGGCGACCTTGAAGTCCTGTCGGTTCTCGACAGTCGTCATGGGGTGCTGCTCCTCGGGGTTGGGGCGAGGTGGGTACGGCTGACCTGCGCGGCAGCGGACACAGGGGTGCCCTAGGAAGGACACAGGCATGCTCGCGTGCGCGCAGCGCAGTCCGTCGGAGGCCCTCTCTCCCTCGGCCGGCCCCTGCTCGGGCCGCCCGACCGCCATCAGCAGCGACGTCTGGCTCCGTCCCAAGCTACACCGCGAAGCGCGGCGGCCCCCAGTCCGTGTCCGGACTCACGGGCCGTTCGCGGAGCCATGTGATCGTCGCCGGGGGCGGCCGGGATCAGTGGCCGGTGGAGTGCGGGGCGGGTCCCCCCGGGGTGGCCTCACGGTCCGGGCCCTTGGCCGCCTCGGCCTCGCTGTAGATGTCCGGTTCCAGGTAGATGACGCGGGCGATGGGCACGGCGTCGCGGATGCGGGCCTCGGCGGCGTTGATGGCGGCGGCGACGTCGGCGGCCGTGTCGTCGTGCTGGACGGCGATCTTGGCGGCGATGAGCAGTTCCTCGGGGCCGAGGTGGAGCGTGCGCATGTGGATGACGCCGGTGACGGTGTCGCCGTCGACCATGACGGCCTCGATCTGCCGGACCACGTCGGTGCCGGCGGCCTCGCCGAGCAGCAGGGACTTGGTCTCGGCGGCCAGGACGAGGGCGATCAGTACGAGCAGGGCGCCGATGCAGACCGTGCCGATGCCGTCCCAGATCCCGTCGCCGGTGAGCAGGGCGAGGCCCACACCGCCGAGGGCGAGGACGAGACCGATCAGCGCGCCGAAGTCCTCGAGGAGCACGACCGGCAGTTCGGGGGCCTTGGCGCGGCGGATGAACTGCGGCCAGGACAGCTTGCCGCGCAGTGCGTCGGCCTCCTTGACGGCCGTTCGGAAGGAGAAGCCCTCGGCGACGATCGCGAAGACGAGGACACCCACCGGCCAGTACCAGTGCTCCAGTTCGTGCGGGTTGCGGATCTTCTCGATGCCCTCGTAGATGGCGAACATGCCGCCGATGGAGAACAGGACGATGGAGACGAGGAAGGCGTAGACGTACCGTTCGCGGCCGTAGCCGAAGGGGTGCTGCGGGGTCGCCTCGCGCTGGGCCCGCTTGCCGCCGATCAGCAGCAGGAACTGGTTGCCGGAGTCGGCGAGGGAGTGCACGCCCTCGGCGAGCATCGACGAGGAGCCACTGAAGGCGAATGCCACGAACTTGGCTACCGCGATGGCAAGGTTGGCGCCGAGTGCCGCCATGATCGCCCTGGTGCCGCCTGACGCGCTCATCTGTTCGCGTTGTCCCTTCGCCGTCGTACTCGCTTGCGGCCTTGGCCAGTCCTCGGCCGGTGGGTCATTGTCGCAGCCCGGTTCGGCGACGGTTAGCCGGGCGGCGGCACGTTGGACCGCCGCCCACGCGGTCATACGACGACGGTGGCCCGGAACAAGGTGCCGGTGCCGGACACTTCGGTCTTTTCGCCGGCGGGGACGAACACGGACTGTCCCGGGGCGAGGTCCTGTTCGCCGGCCCGGACGGAGCCGGCCGCGCAGAGCAGGATCTGCGGGCTGTCGAGGGTGAGGTCGCGTTCGGCGTCGGTGCCCTCGGGCAGGACGTAGCGGGACAGGCGGAACTCGTCGACGGGGGTGTCGTAGACCTCCTCGCCGTCCGGGCCCGCCTCCGGGCACAGGATGCCGGGGTCACGGGCCTCGAAGCGGACGATGCGCAGGAGTTCGGGGACGTCGACGTGCTTGGGGGTCAGGCCGCAGCGCAGGACGTTGTCGGAGTTGGCCATGATCTCCACGCCCAGGCCGTTGAGGTAGGCGTGCGGGATGCCGGCGCCGAGGAAGACCGCCTCGCCCGGCTTGAGGCGGAAGTGGTTGAGGAGCATCGCGGCCAGCACGCCCGGGTCGCCCGGGTAGTGGCGGGCGATGCCGGCGTAGGGGGCGTGGTCGCCGCCGAGGCGGGCGCAGGCGGCCGCGGCCTCGGCGACCGTCGCGGCCATCTCCTCGCGGTCGGCGGTGAGGAGGGCGGTGAGGACCTCGCGCAGGGCGGCTTCCTCGGGGCGGGCGCGCAGCACGTCGACGTACGGCTTGAGGGAGTCGACACCGAGGGCGTCGAGCAGTTCGGCGGCCCGGCTCGGCGCGCGGAAGCCGCACAGGCCATCGAACTCGGTGAGCGCGCAGACCAGTTCGGGCTTGTGGTTGGCGTCCTTGTAGTTGCGGTGCGGGGCGTCGACGGGGACGCCTCGGCGCTCCTCGTCGGCGTATCCCTGCTTGGCCTGTGCCAGGTCGGGGTGGACCTGGAGGGAGAGCGGGGCGCCGGCGGCGAGGATCTTGAGCAGGAAGGGCAGGTGCGGGCCGAACTTCGCGACCGTCTTGGCGCCCAGTTCCTCCTCCGGGCCGGCCTCGATGACCTCGGCGAGGGTGCCGCGTGCGGTGCGCGAGGGTGCGCCCGGATGGGCCCCCATCCACAGCTCCGCCTGGGGCTCGCCGCTCGGCTCCACACCCAGCAGGTGCGGGATGGCGGTGGTGGAACCCCAGGCGTAGGGGCGGATCGTGTTGTCGAGGCGGTCCATGCGCTTCTCTCTGCGGATCTCTCGGCGGTTCTGGGTGTTCTCGGCGTGCTCGGCTGTTCTCGTCTGTTCTCGTCTGCGCTCAAGGACAGATCAGGTGCCGGAGGCGAGCGCCAGGTAAACGGCGGTGAAATCCGTGACGGCGATCAGTTCCGCGAGGGTCTCGAGATCGTCGCCGGGGTCCGGCTCCAGCTCGCTGACCGGCGTGTCGTGGCTGAGGGCCAGGTCTCGGGCGGCCGGGGCGGCGGTCAGGCCGGCGAGCGGGCGGTCGCGCAGCAGCACCACGCGCGCGTGCAGGGCGGGCCGCTCCTCGACGCGGTCGCGGAAGAAGTCGTCCGGGTCGGCGCTGGCGGCCAGCGGACCGGCGAGCAGCGCGGTGTGCGCGGCGAGGGCTTCGGGCAGTTCGGCGACGATCGCGGGGATGCCGGACAGTTCGGCGAGCCCGGCGGCGAACCGGCGTCCCGCGGGGCCCGCGGAGGCGCCCTCGGTCCAGATGACCGGCAGCGCGTCGGCGAGTTCGGCGGCGAGGGTCTTGGCGGGGTTGCTGTAGGTGACGATGGCGGGTCCGCAGCGCTCGGCGATGTGGTCCAGCCGGTCGGCGACCTTCTCCAGGGAGTCGGGCGGGGCGGTGAGCAGGCCGACGCGGTCCAGGAGCGCCAGCAACGGCGTGAGCAGCGCCCACAGAACGCCCGGGGCGGATCCGGCGAGGGGTTCGCCGTGGTCGTAGGGGGCCGTGGCCATGGGGATGAACAGGCCGCGGGCGCCCTCGAGGGCCTCGGCGAGCGGGGTCCCCGCCGGGGCCACGGCGACGACCGTGCAGCCGCGCCGGTAGGCCTGCTCGGCGAGCAGGGACAGGCTCGGCTCGGTGCCGTCCGGGGTGGCGATCAGCAGCAGGTCGACGGAGCCTGCCCAGCCGGGCAGCTCCCAGCGCAGGGCTCCGGCGGCGGAGGCCACGCCCGTGGGTGCCAGCCGGGTCACGGGGCTGCCGGCGCCGGCGAGCGTGCCGAGCAGGTCGGCCGCGTGGGTGGCGGCGGCGCCGGGGCCGGCGATCAGGACGGCGCGGGGGCGGCCGTCGGGCCTGAGGCCGTTCACGCCGGCCTCGGCGGCGTTCCGGGCGGCGGTCCGGACGCGGGCGCCGGCCTCGGCGGCACCGCGGAGCAGTCCGCGGCGGTCGGCCTGGGCGAGCCCCTCCGGGGCGTCGAGCAACGATTCGTCGAGCATGGGCGGCAGCCTCCCGATCGGGCACCGAGCGCCGGGTCGTCTTCGTGCGGACAGCGGAGCCCGTCCGGGCGAGGCGCTGGGCCTCTTCCGGACGGGTCTGCGTCACGCGGGGCGGCGGGCCTCGTCGACGAGCAGGACGGGGATGCCGTCGCGGACGGGGTACGCCAGACCGCAGTCCTGCCCGGTGCAGACCAGCTCGGTGTCCTGCTCCTTGAGGGGGGCGTGGCAGGCCGGGCAGGCGAGGATCTCCAGAAGGCCGGCTTCGAGCGGCATGGGGTTTCCCTTCGGGCGGGCGGGGTGGGTGCGTCGGTGCGGTCGTACGGACGTGCCTGGTCAGGGTACCGCCGGTGGGGGCGGCGTGGCGGGCTCGGGCCGGGGCCCGCACGCCCGGACGCCGCCCCGGTGGGGGTGGACGGCCCCTCAGCCCCGGATGATCGCCAGGGCCTCGTCCCGCACCTTGGCCATCATCGCCTCGTCACGGGCCTCGGCGTTCAGCCGCAGCAGCGGTTCGGTGTTGGACGGGCGGACGTTGAACCACCAGTCGGCGGCGGTGACGGTGAGGCCGTCGAGTTCGTCGAGGGTGACGTCCGAGCGGCCGGCGTAGGCCGACCTGATGGCGGCGAGGCGGGCGGCCTGGTCGTCGACCGTGGAGTTGATCTCCCCGGAACCGGCATAGCGGTCGTACTGGGCGACGAGGGCCGACAGAGGGCCGTCCTGGCCGCTCAGGGCCGCGAGGACGTGCAGGGCGGCCAGCATGCCGGTGTCGGCGTTCCAGAAGTCCTTGAAGTAGTAGTGCGCGGAGTGCTCGCCGCCGAAGATCGCGCCGGTCCTCGCCATCTCGGCCTTGATGAAGGAGTGGCCCACGCGGGTGCGGGCGGGCGTGCCACCGTTCTCCTCGACGACCTCCGGGACCGACCAGGAGGTGATGAGGTTGTGGATGATCACGCCCTTGCCGCCGTTCTTCGCCAGCTCACGGGCGGCGACCAGCGCGGTGATCGCCGACGGGGAGACCGGCTCGCCGCGCTCGTCGACCACGAAGCAGCGGTCGGCGTCGCCGTCGAAGGCGATGCCGAGGTCGGCGCCCTCCGCGCGGACCCGCTTCTGGAGGTCGACGAGGTTGGCCGGGTCCAGGGGGTTGGCCTCGTGGTTGGGGAAGGTGCCGTCCAGTTCGAAGTACATCGGGACGAGGTCGACGGGCAGACCGTCGAAGACGGTCGGGACCGTGTGGCCGCCCATGCCGTTGCCCGCGTCGACGACGACCTTCAGGGGGCGGAGGGAGTCCAGGTCGACGAGGGAGCGCAGGTACGCCGCGTAGTCGTGCAACGTGTCACGCCGGCTGATCGTCCCCTGCCGGGCGGCCGGCTCAGGGGCGCCCGAGCCGAGCCACCGCTCGACCAGTTCGCGGATCTCCGCCAGCCCGGAGTCCTGGCCGACGGGGGCCGCGCCCGCGCGGCACATCTTGATGCCGTTGTACCTGGCCGGGTTGTGCGAGGCCGTGAACATCGCGCCGGGCAGGTCCAGGGCGCCGGAGGCGTAGTACAGCTGGTCCGTGGAGCACAGGCCGATCCCGGTGACGTCGGCGCCGTGGCGTGCCGCGCCGCGGGCGAAGGCCCGGGCCAGGCCGGGCGAGGAGGGCCTCATGTCGTGGCCGGTCACCAGGGCATCGGCGCCGGTCACCTGGGCGAAGGCCGCCCCGAAGAGTTCGGCCAGCGGCTCGTCCCACTGGTCCGGGACCACCCCGCGTACGTCGTACGCCTTCACGATCTGCGACAGATCAGCAGCCACGGCCAGCCCTTCTGAGGTCCTATCGGTCACCACAAACTACCGTCGGCATGCGAACGGAAGGCGGCGGAGGCGAGGGCCGCGGGTGGCGGAAGGATTTCGCGGCTGCCCGGTGTCAGTTGTCCGGCGAGCGGAGCACGCGCAGGTGGCCGCGGCGGGCGACCTCCATCGGGTCCGCGGTACGCGCGCCGCCACCGGCCTCGGCCGCCCGTTCCTGGGGCCTGGCCGCCTCGCGCACGGCGTTGGCAAGCGCTTCCAGATCGTCTCCGCTGGGCCGCGCGGGAGCAGAGCCGTCGAGGAGCCGGACGACTTCCCAGCCCCGGGGGGCGGTGAGGCGCTCGGAGTGCTCGGCGCACAGGTCGTAGCAGTGGGGTTCGGCGTAGGTGGCGAGCGGGCCGAGGACAGCGGTCGAGTCGGCGTAGACGTACGTCAGCGTCGCTACGGCGGGACGGCCGCAAGCGGTGCGCGAACAGCGACGTACAAGGCTCACGACGATGGACGGTACCGCACTCTTGAGCGGGCCGCGACGACTCTCCACCAGGCCACTCCACCGTGTCGCGATATGAAACGTCCCAGACACACCTTCTGTCACACTTCGCTGACCTGCATGAACGTCCCCTGTCGGGATCTCGAACAAGTCGGATCCGGTCACGACCGGGCACAAAATCAGTCAATTACCTTGATATCGACGGTCCTGGAGAGATGCGGAATCGAGCCCCAGCTTGGCTGAAATGCTCACCGGGCGACCGGCCGTGGCGGGGCGGACACGGCGTCCGGTGTGGGGTCCGATGCCGTGTCCGGTGCGGCACCCGGCGCAGCCTCCGGCA
>NZ_JBIAXS010000014.1:0-207373 GCF_042896885.1 Streptomyces sp. NPDC001231 | reverse complement strand
ACGGGGTCCGGCACGGGGTCCGGCACGGGGTCCGGCACGGGGTCCGGCACGGGGTCCGGCACGGGGTCCGGCACGGGGTCCGGCACGGGGTCCGGCACGGGGTCCGGGATGACGCGCGGGACCGGGCACCCGGGGACGCCGGGGACTACCCTTCACCAGTGATGGACAACCGTGTACCGCCCCGTGCCGCCGGCCCCGGGCCCCGCCGACGTGATCGCCACGGCCGGGGCATGCGCGGCCCGATCGCCCCGCCGCAGGTGCCGCTCGCCGCGAGCCGCGCCGAGGCGTTCGCGGATCTGGTGCAGGACTCCGTGGACCGGCTGGAGCGGCGCTGGCCGCAACTGGCCGACGTCGACTTCTTCGTGGTGGAGGTGCCGCGGCTGGACGGGCCGGGGCAGCCGTGGAGCGACGAGGCGGTGCCGCTCGGGGGCACGGTCGCGTCGCGTGAGGGGCGACGCGCACGCGTGGTCGTCTACCGGCGGCCGGTGGAGATCCGCACCAAGGGCCGCGACGAGCGCGCCGCCCTGGTGCACGAGATCGTCGTCGAGCAGGTGGCCGAGCTGCTGGGGCTGACCCCGGAGACGGTCGACCCCCGGTACGGCGAGGACTGACCGCCCCGGTACGGCGAGGACCGGCCCGGCCCGTCGCCGGGCCGCCCCCAGACCGCCAGGCTCACTTCTGCAGCACCGACAGGTCCTGCTCCGCGTGCGGCACCGACACCATCCCCCGGTCGTCCGGCAGCGTCTGGATCGTGAAGCCGGGGTTGCCCTCCCGCGACGCCGTGAGGGTGCGCGCCCCGTAGACCGGGCCGCCGGAGATCCGCTCCACCGTGAGCGCGTACGTCCCCTTCAGGCCGGACGGCACCGGCGGGGCGATGTCCTGGGTCGTGCCTTCCTTGATCGTGTAGGTCTTCGAGACGGCCGTGCCGCCCCCGCTGCCCGCCGACGCGGTGACCTTGACCTGTGCGGTGGCGGTGGGAGCCGTCAGCGACAGCGTCGAGCCCTTGGCACTGTTGTCGGGCGAGGTCGCCCGGGTCATGAACGGGCCGGCCGCCGGGATGAACGCCGTCTCCTGCCGGTCGCCCTTGCCCCTGAGCACCCGCAGCGCCGCGACCACGGGCACCGACCGCGAGGTCGGGGTCAGCACCAGAGACCCCGCCTCCTCGCGCGTGACCTCGCCGAGGTCGACGGCGGTCGTCATCCCGCCCTTGAGGTGAACCGTCTCGTGCCCGGCGGGCGTGATCAGCCCGGACGGGGAGGCGAGGCGCACCTTCAGGTCGGCGTCGGAGTCGGCGGGTGTGAAGGCGACCAGCCGTACGTCCGTGGCGTCCTTGGGGATGCCCGGGAGCACGAGGCTGCCCGCCGGGTCCGCGGACGCCGCCAGCCAGTCCCCGCCCAGACTGTTGTCGAGGGCCTGCACCGCCGCCCCGACCCGGCCGCTGCGCACGCTCACGTGCACCGTGAGGTCCTGCTGCGCCGAGTCGGTGAGCGTGGACAGCAGGAGCGGCTCGCTGGAGTGCGGCGCAACGGTGACGCCCTCGCCGGCGGGCGACTTCACGACGCCCTCCGCGCCGTAGAGCTCGATGTCGACGACGGCCGGGGAGTCGTCCGGGTTGGTCAGGTGGATGTAGTCGGACCGGGCGGCGGCCGTGCTCGCGCCGGGGAACCAGAACTGGGTGTCCGGTGCGGTGCAGGTCACGCCCAGCACCCCGCGGCCGGCGCCCGCGGCGACCTCGGTGGTCTGCTGCACCGTCCAGCCGGGCGCGAACTTGCCCTCGGCCGTGCCGATCAGCGCGGGCGCTTCGCCGCCCGAGGTGTCGCCGGTGACGGGTGTGCCGGGCTCCTTGGGTTCCAGGATCGACTTGGCGGTCTTGTTCTTCCCGCCGTCCTTGGTCTTGCCCGTGGAGCCGCCCTTGGCCGTGTCCTTCCCGTCCTTCCCGTCGCCCGTGTCCGACTGCTCGGTGGCGGGCATGAGCTGGGCCTTGCCCGTGCCCCCGGTGCCCGTGGTCACGGGGGTGAAGGACGTGTACGCGGTGTCGGCTATGTCGGAGGTGCTCGGCGTCGGGCACACCAGGGTCGTGCGCTCGACGGGCAGCTGCGCGGCCGCCGTGGCGGGGCCGGCGCCCGCGGCGTCCGGCGTGTCCAGCGCGGCGAATCCGGTGACGGCGGCGAGCGCGGTCACGCCGGCGATCAGGGACAGGGTCGTGCGGTTCACTGCTGGCTCCCGTCGGGGCGCTCGTTGCCGTTGCCGTGCGGGTGGTGCTGAGCCGGGTCGTACGGCTCCTCGTATCCCTGCTGGTACGTCTGGTCGTAGGGCGCCGCCGGGGTCTGGCCGCCGTAGCCGTACGGGTCGTACTGGCCGCCCTGGTACGGGTCGGCCTGGTACGCCTGGTCGTAGCCGCCCGCCGGGTACTGCTGCGGCTGGGCGCCCTGGTACTGGCCGTCGTCGTAGGCGCCGTACTCGGTCGGGGCTCCCGCGTAGGCGGTGGTGTCCCACTCGTCGTAGGACTGCTGATGCGGGACGGCGGCGGGCTCCTCGTCCGCGGCGGGAGGCGGCACGGTGCCCGGTTCCGCCGCGAACTCCTGGCGCCCGAACTCCTCCTGACCGAACCCCTCCTGACCGGCTTCGCCCTGTCCGGCCTCGTCTGCCTCGGCCTCGGCCTGGGCCCGCAGCCTGCGGGCCCGGCGGCCCTCCCCGGCGACGGCCTGGGCGGGAACGAGCTCCTCCTCCGGCAGGTCGTCGTCGACGTCGCGGCGCCGGCCGGGCAGCGCGAGCACGACGAGGAAGACGGCGAGGGCGCCCTGGGCCCACAGCCAGGCCGTGTGGGCGAACGGGTCCTCGAAGGTGACGTCCAGCTTGCCGCCGGAGGCGGGGAGCTGGAAGCCCTGGGCCCAGTCGTCGACGGTGGTGCGGGTGAGCGGCCTGCCGTCCAGGGTGGCCGTCCAGCCCGCGTCGGCGGAGTCGGCCAGTCGCAGCACGCGGCCCTCGGCCCCGGACGGGATCGTTGTGTGGATCTCGACGGGTCCGGCGGCGACGGGCTGGGCGGTGCCGGAGCCCGCGGCGGGCACGATGGCGGCGCGCGAGACCTCCTGGTTCACCCGCCACAGGGCGCTGCCGTCCTGCTGGCTGAGCCGGGTCAGGCCGGGCGTGGCGTCCAGGACGCGGCTGACGTCACGGGGCGCGCCCTTGTGGACCAGGACGTAGCGCACGGCGAAACCGCCGAGCTGGCCGGCCTGGTCGGCGCCGGAGCCGGCGACCAGGTTGGCGACGACCTTGTCCAGTTGCTTGTTCCCGCCGTTCACCGCGGCGAGTTCGGCGTCGCCCATGCGGGCGCCGGAGCCGCGTACGAGCATGTAGCCGACGTGCGCGGGCGAGTCGCTGTCGAGCACCAGGGTGCGGGCCTGGTCGCGGGTGCCGCTCTCCTCGGCGACGAACGCGGGCACCTGCACGGGGTCGCGCCGCTCCACCGGGCCGTCGGCGCCGCGGATCATCCAGCCGGCGGCGACGAGCAGGGGTCCGGCGGCCGAGGCGAAGGCGATCAGCGCGGCGACCGGCTGGCGCCAGCCGAAGCTCTGCTCGGCCACGCGCGCGCGTGCCCCGTCGGCGCCGAGCGCGGCGGCGGCGAGCAGGGCGAGGCCGTAGACGAGGGTGGCCGGGCCGGCCCAGGTGGAGCCGTTGGACAGCACGGCGAAGACGAGCGCCACCAGGGCGACCGCCCAGGCCGTCCAGATCGCGAACTGGCGCTCGGAGCGCAGCAGGGCGGCCAGCGCGGCCAGGACGATGCCGATGAGCATCAGCCCGTGCACCGTGCCGGGTCCGCCCGGGCCGGCGCCGAGCAGATCGAGAGCGGAGGCCGCCGAGGAGCCGTACTCCAGGCCGGCCTCGTGGAAGAAGCCGAACGGCAGCAGCGACAGCGACCAGGGCGCGAGGACCAGCAGCGGGGTGCCCAACTGCGCCAGGAAGCGCAGCCCGTGGGCCACGATGTCGTCGCGGCGCACGACCAGCACGCCGAGGCCGAGCAGGAGCGCGATGGGCCACACGATCGGCGTGAACGCGGTGGTGACGGTCAGCAGCAGCGCGTACGCCCAGGTGGCCCGCCAACTGCCGCGGCTGCCGGGGGCTTTGGCCAGGCCGGCGGCCGCGACTCCCGCACGGGCGATCAGCGGCAGCAGCACGGCCAGTACGGCGGTGCCGATGCGGCCGCCGGCCAGCGCGCCGGTGGTGGCCGGCAGGAAGGCGTAGGCGACGGCGCCCCAGGCGCGCAGCAGGCGGGAGGGAACCAGCGGGCGGGAGGCGAAGTACGCGGTGAATCCGGCCAGCGGTACCGAGCCGACCAGCAGGACGGTGACCGCGAGCCCGGTCGAGCCGAGCAGCAGGGAGGCGAGCGTCGCGACCATCGCCAGGTACGGAGGCGCGGACGGGGTGCCGCCCGCGCCCACCGGGTGCCAGGAGTCGAGGTAGCGCGACCACAGTTCGGAGGAGTCGGCGGGCGCGGGCAGCAGGGCGCCGCCCGCGAGCGCGCCGCCGCCGAGCAGACCGCGGCAGGCGGCCAGGGAGACGAACAGCAGCACCAGGAAGAGCACCGGGCCGGGTTTGCGGGCGATGCGCTTGAGACGGGCGAACTGCTCGATCTCCAGGAAGTCGGCGTCGTCGCCGCCGGGCCCGGACTCGATCGCGCCGCCGTGCCGGCCGGCCGAGGACGCCTCGGCGTCGGAGCCGCCCACGAGGTTGCCCGCGACCTGTTCCACCGTGACGCGGATGGTGGCGCCCGGCGGCGGGAGCAGCGCCCGCAGCTCCCCCTTGTCGATCTGCGGCTTGCCGCGTCTGCCGCGGCCCGCGATGATCCGCTCGGGCCGCAGCAGGACGCCCATCAGACCGCGGATCTCGTCGACGGCCTGCCCCGGCACCTTGCCGACGAGGTAGGCGACGGTCCGCAGCAGGGTGCCCAGGACCAGGCGCAGCAGCACCCAGGGCAGCGCTGCCGTGCTGGTGTTGACGAGCAGCGTGTAGACGGCGCCGGCCTTGTCGACCTTGTGCGGGGAGGCGGCGGTGCGGCCGACGCAGTCGACGGTGCGGCGCTCGCGGGAGGCCGCCTCGGCGTGCCGTACGACGGCTTCGGGGGCGACCAGGACACGGTGGCCGGCGGAGAGGGCACGCCAGCACAGGTCGACGTCGTCGCGCATCAGGGGGAGCCGGCGGTCGAACCCGCCCAGTTCCTCGAAGATGTCACGCCGGATCAGCATTCCGGCGGTGGACACCGACAGCACGGGCCTCACGTGGTCGTGCTGGCCCTGGTCCTGCTCGCGCCGGTCGAGGCCGGTCCAACGGCGTCCGGAGTTGGCGATGCTGACGCCCACTTCGAGGAGCTGCCTGCGGTCGTACCAGCCGCGCAGCTTGGGGCCGACCACCGCCACGTCGTCCCGGCCGAGTTCGTACTCGTTCTCCACGACGCGCAGCAGCTGGGCCAGGGCGTCGGGTTCGGGGGCGCAGTCGTCGTGCAGCAGCCACAGCCACTGCACCGGCTCCCCGTACGGCAGTTCGGGCAGGTCGTAGGTCTCGTCGCGCCAGGTGCGCGTGACGGGGTCCCAGCTGCTGGGGCGCTTGAGGTACGGCAGGTCGTCCGGGGTGAGGACCGGGGCGCTGTGGACGGCCTCCTCGACGGCCTGTCCGAAGCCGGTGCGCCGGGCGAGGTGCAGGACGCGGTCGGCGCCGAGGGCGTCGGTGACCACCTGGGCCGACTCGTCAGCGCTGCCGGTGTCGGCGGCCACGGCGTACTGCACGGGGCGCTCCTGGCCGAGCAGGCCGGCAAGCGCGTCGGGCAGCCAGCGCGCGCCGTCGTGGGAGACGAGCACGGCGGTGACGACGTGGCGCGGGTACTCCGGTGTGCCGGTCTGGTCGGACACCGTCGCGCGCGCGGGGTCGGGCACTGGGGCAGCGCCGTCGTAGTGGGCTGCCGTATGGCTGTGCACGGACATCGAGATACGGGCCCCGGTTCGGTGGACTTCGGTGGACGCCTGTGCCCGGTGGGGGCAGGGGGGCGTGTCGGACGAGCGACCACACTATCGGCTGGCCAACAAGGCGGCCCGCCGCCTGTGGATAACCCACCTGCGACGGGCCGTTCGTGACGTTTTCCGGGGGATGTGAGCGGAGCCTGCGGCGGTACGGCGGTCAGACGGCCGCCTTCTTCAGCCGGCGGCGCTCCCGCTCGGACAGGCCGCCCCAGATGCCGAAGCGCTCGTCGTTGGCGAGGGCGTACTCGAGGCACTCGGAGCGGACCTCGCAGGCGAGGCAGACCTTCTTGGCCTCGCGGGTGGAGCCGCCCTTCTCGGGGAAGAAGGACTCGGGGTCGGTCTGGGCGCACAGCGCGCGCTCCTGCCAGCCGAGTTCCTCGTCCGCGTCGTCGACCAGCAGTTGCTGCACCAGCTCGGTCATGTGCGCCCCTCGTCTGTCTTTCGCGTCCCCGTGATGCAGCCGTTATCTGTCCGGCTGAACGACACGAGTGAAATTACAAGTGTGCTGCTCCGGGCGAGTCAAGCCGAGATCTGCTATTGAGCCCCTTATTCACTCTGCGGAACCAAGGCCATACGGAAAGTGTTCAAATCGGCATAAACCCTGACACACGGCCGAGGCTCCGAAGGTCTCGCACCCCACGCGGAGCCCGCACAGGGAAGGACGCCCCGGACTTCGATCTCGTTCCGACACGCACACCGAAGCGACCTGGATCACGGTCTGATCACGGGATCGCAACGGGGCTTGCGCGCCCGGCATGAGCGCCATGTGTCCCGGTACCCACACGAGCAAACCTTTCGTCTGCGAGATGAACCGGATGAGGTGAAACATGTCCCACATTCCGGGCGCCAAGTTGACAGTGGGGGTGTGAGCCGCTTGCCTAGTGGGCATGCTCGCGAACTCGGCACTCACCACGACCCGCACCGCCGGGTCCCTCGGTGCTGCCCACGCTCGCTGCAGCTGTCGCTGTTGCGGCTGTTGAGCCCCCGCGCGTCACGCGTGCTCCAGCCGTCGTCCGGACCTTTTCGGCCGGGCCCCTGTTCCCTCTGACCTTCTTTCACCGAGGAACCTCCCACCCTCATGAACAGCGACAGTGACCTCCAGATCGCCGGCGACCTCCTCGACGTCCCGCACCTGCTCCAGGCCCCCCGCGAACACCCCTCCACCGTGGCCGAGTTCGTCGGCCTGGCCCGCTCCCTCGCCGCCGACCGCGCCCAGTGGGCGCACCTCGTCCGCTACGACGCGACGACCCGCTGGTACCACCGGCTGCGCACCGGCCCGGGCTACGAGGTGTGGCTGCTGTCCTGGGTGCCCGGACAGGGCAGCGGACTGCACGACCACGGCCCCTCCTCCGGCGTGCTCACGGTCCTGGACGGCGAGCTGACCGAGCGCACCGCGCGGGGCACGCGCGCGCTGGGCGCGGGCGCGCAGCGCGTGTTCGCACCCGGCTACGCGCACGAGGTCGTCAACGACACACTGGAGCCGGCGGTCAGCCTGCACGTGTACTTCCCCGGCCTGACCGAGATGCCCATGCACGCCCGGTCCTCGACCGCGGCGGCCCACACCGCCGCCCAGTGCGCGGGGGTCCTCCCCGGCCCGGCGGGCGCGGCCGGAGCCTGAGCCGCCGGCGAGGGACGTGTCCCTTGTCCACAGGCCGCTGTCCACAGGCCGCTGTCCACAGGCCGCAACGAGTCGGCCCGGCGGCTGACACACTGTGTCCATGCGGATTGTGGTTCTGGCAGGCGGCATCGGTGGTGCCCGGTTCCTGCGCGGCCTGAAGCGGGCCGTGCCGGACGCGGACGTCACGGTCATCGGCAACACCGGCGACGACATCCACCTCTTCGGGCTGAAGATCTGCCCGGACCTGGACACGGTGATGTACACGCTCGGCGGCGGCATCGACGAGGAGCAGGGCTGGGGCCGGACCGACGAGACCTTCCATCTCAAGGAGGAACTCGCGGCGTACGGCGTCGGACCGGACTGGTTCGGTCTGGGCGACCGCGACTTCGCCACGCACATCGTGCGCACTCAGATGATCGGCGCCGGGTATCCGCTCAGCGCGGTGACCGAGGCGCTGTGCGACCGGTGGAAGCCGGGGGTGCGGCTGATCCCGATGACCGACGACCGGGTGGAGACGCATGTCGCGGTCACGCTGCCCGACAGCGGCGCCGCCCCGGGCCCCGGCGAGCGCAAGGCCGTCCACTTCCAGGAGTACTGGGTGCGGCTGCGGGCCTCGGTACCGGCGGAAGCCGTGGTGCCGGTCGGCGCGGAACAGGCCAAGCCGGCGCCCGGCGTGCTGGAGGCGATCGCCCAGGCCGACGTGATCCTCTTCCCTCCCTCCAACCCCGTCGTCTCCATCGGCACCATCCTCGCGGTGCCCGGCATCCGGGAGGCCATCGCCGACACAGGGGTACCGGTGATCGGTCTGTCCCCCATCGTCGGGGACGCGCCCGTGCGCGGCATGGCCGACAAGGTCCTCGCCGCGGTCGGCGTGGAGTCCACGGCCGCGGCGGTGGCCGAGCACTACGGCTCGGGGCTGCTGGACGGCTGGCTCGTCGACACGGTCGACGAGGCCTCGGTCGAGCGGGTCGAGACCGCGGGCATCCGGTGCAGGGCGGTGCCGCTGATGATGACCGACGTCGACGCCGCCGCCCGGATGGCGGGCGAGGCGCTCGCGCTGGCCGAGGAGGTGCGCGGAGCATGAACGGCACGACGGAGGAGTCACCGGCCGCCGCCCCGGAGTTCCGGGTCTGGGCGGTGCCCGGGATCCCCGAGGTCGCGCAGGGGGACGAGCTGGCCAAGCTGATCGCCGGCGCGGAGCCCGGACTGGCCGACGGGGACGTGCTGCTCGTCACCTCGAAGATCGTCTCCAAGGCCGAGGGCCGGCTGGTCCGGGCGGCCGACCGGGAGGCCGCGATCGACGCCGAGACCGTACGGGTCGTGGCCCGGCGCGGAGCGCTGCGGATCGTGCAGAACCGGCAGGGGCACATCATGGCGGCCGCCGGAGTCGACGCGTCCAACACCCCTCCCGGCACGGTGCTGTTGCTCCCGGAGGATCCGGACGCGTCCGCGCGCGCGATCCGGGACGGGCTGCGCGACGCCCTCGGCGTCACCGTCGGAGTGCTCGTCACCGACACCTTCGGGCGGCCCTGGCGCGCGGGGCTCACCGACGTCGCCATCGGCGCCGCGGGCGTACGCGTGCTGGACGATCTGCGCGGCGGCGCGGACGCGCACGGCAACCCGCTGAACGCCACCGTCGTCGCCACCGCCGACGAACTCGCCGCCGCGGGCGACCTGGTCAAGGGCAAGGCCGCCGGGCTGCCGGTCGCCGTGGTGCGCGGGCTGCGGCATGTGGTGGTCGAGGAGAACGGTGAGGACGGGGGAGGAGCGCGGGTCATGGTGCGTGACGCGCGCGACGACATGTTCCGGCTGGGGACCTCCGAGGCCGTGCGGGAGGCGGTGACCCAGCGGCGTACCGTGCGGTCCTTCACCGACGAGCCCGTCGATCCCGGCGCGGTACGGCGGGCGGTGGCCGCGGCGGTGACCGCGCCCGCGCCGCACCACACCACGCCGTGGCGGTTCGTGCTCCTCGAGTCCGCGCAGTCGCGCGCCCGGCTGCTCGACGCGATGCGGGAGGCCTGGACCGCGGACCTGCGGCGGGACGGAAAGAGCGAGGAGTCGATCGCCCGGCGGATCCGGCGCGGGGACGTGCTGCGCAACGCGCCGTACCTCGTGGTGCCGTGCCTCGTCATGGACGGCTCGCACGAGTACGGCGACGAGCGGCGGGACGGCGCCGAGCGGGAGATGTTCGTGGTCGCCGCCGGGGCCGGGGTGCAGAACTTCCTGGTCGCGCTGGCCGGCGAGCGGCTCGGCTCGGCGTGGGTGTCCTCGACGATGTTCTGCCGGGACGTGGTGCGCGAGGTGCTGGGGCTGCCCGCGGACTGGGATCCGATGGGGGCGGTCGCCGTCGGGCATCCGGCGGAGCAGCCGAAGCCGCGGCCGGAGCGGGACGCGGGGGCGTTCGTCGTCTCCCTGTGACCGCATAGGCTCGTACGGCACCTCAAGGCAACCCTGGATCTCATTCGTGGCAGGACGATTCGCTCCGCGGCCCCCGCGTCCCACCGTGCGCGGTGGGCAGGCCGGCGCGCCCGCGGCCGTGCCCCGGCAGGCCGCCGCGCCGGGGCGGGTCCGCACCTGGGTGCCGGACGGGCCGCTGGACCTGGGGCTCGTGCTCGGACCGCTGCGGCGGGGGCAGGGCGATCCCACGTTCCGGGCGATGCCCGACGGTTCGGTGTGGCGCACCGGCCGCACACCGCTCGGGCCCGGGACGCTGCGCGTGTCCGCTCATGGCGGGACGGTGCGCGGTGAGGCGTGGGGACCGGGCGGCGAATGGCTGCTGGAGCAGCTGCCCCAGTTGCTCGGGGCCGCCGACGACCCGTCCGCGTTCGTACCGCGGCACCGGCTGCTCGCGCTGACCCGGCACCGGCGGCCGGGGTTGCGGCTGACCCGGACCGGCCTGGTGCTGGAGTCGCTGATCCCGTCGGTCCTGGAACAGAAGGTGACGACGGTCGAGGCGTACGCGGCCTGGCGGATGCTGGTGCGCACGTACGGGGAGCCGGCGCCCGGACCCGCCCCGGGACGTATGTACGTCATGCCGGCGCCGCGGACATGGGCGCTGATCCCGTCGTGGGAGTGGCACCGGGCCGGGGTCGACGACAAGCGGGCGTCGACCGTGCTGCGGGCGGTGCGGGTCGCCGCGCGGCTGGAGGAGGCGGCGCGGATGCCTCCGGAGCGGGCGCGGGAGCGGCTGGAGCTGGTGCCCGGCATCGGACCGTGGACGTCGGCGGAGACGGTGCAGCGCAGTCATGGCGCGGCGGACGCCGTGACGGTCGGCGATCTGCATCTGCCGGGCATCGTGGGGTGGGCGCTGGCCGGGGACCGGAACGCGGACGACGCGCAGATGCTGCGTCTGCTGGAGCCGTACGCCGGGCAGCGGCATCGGGCGGCCCGGCTGATCCTGCTGAGCGGGCGGGTGCCGCCCCGGCGGGCGCCGCGGATGCCGAAGGGCGACATCGGGCGCCTTTGAGCCGGGACTCCCGCCCGCGTCGACAGGCTCGCGCGGTGGGGTCGACGCGGGGCGGGCCGGCTCACCGCGCTCTCGGTTTCGTACCCGGTCCCGCCCACCCGGCCGGCTACTGGTCCGAGGAGAACCTCACGGACCCGGCCGGGATTCTCGCGTCGCACCACACTCTCGCGCCGTTTCTGAGCTCGTTGTCGGCGCCGACCACCGCGCCGTCGCCGATGACCGTGCCGTTGAGGACGGAGCGTGTGCCGACGCGGGCACGGCTGCCGATGAGGGAGTCGGTGACGACGGCACCGGGCTCGATGACGGCACCGGGCAGGATCGCGCTGCCGAACACCCGCGCGCCCTCGGCGACGAACGCGCCCTCGCCCACCACCGTGCCGCCGGTCAGCTTGGCGCCGGGGGCGACGACCGCCGTGGGCAGGATCAGGCGGTCGCCGCAGCGACCGGGTACGGCCGGGGAGGGCGCGCGGCCGAGGACCAGGTCCGCGGAGCCGCGCACGAAGGCGGCCGGGGTGCCCAGGTCCAGCCAGTAGGTGGAGTCGACCATGCCCTGCAAGTGGGCGCCCGCCGCGAGCAGTTCGGGGAACGTCTCCCGTTCCACCGACACCGGGCGGCCCTGCGGGATCGTGTCGATGAGCGAGCGCCGGAAGACGTACGCCCCCGCGTTGATCTGGTCGGTGACGATCTCCTCGGGGGTCTGCGGCTTCTCCAGGAAGGCCAGGACGCGGCCGGTTCCGTCGGTGGGGACCAGGCCGTAGGCGCGGGGGTCCGGCACCTTCGTCAGGTGCAGGGAGACGTCCGCGCCCGTGGTCTCGTGGGTGCGCACCAGGGCCTGGATGTCCAGCCCGGTCAGGATGTCGCCGTTGAAGATGAGCACCGGCTCGTCGGGGCCGGAGCGCAGGCGCGAGGCGACGTTGCGGATGGCGCCGCCCGTACCCAGGGGCTCCTCCTCCGTCACGTACTCCAGGTGGAGTCCGAGCGAGGAGCCGTCGCCGAAGTACGGCTCGAAGACCTCGGCCAGATAGGAGGTGGCGAGCACGACGTGCTCGACGCCCGCCGCTCTCGCCCGCGCCAGCTGGTGGGTGAGGAACGGCACTCCCGCCGCCCGCACCATCGGCTTCGGCGTGTGCACCGTGAGGGGGCGCAGCCGCGTGCCCTTGCCGCCGACCAGGAGGATCGCTTCTGTCACCTGTCGTCTCCGCTTCCTGTTCGTCCTCGGTCCGTCCTCGTCCGTCCTCAGCGGCCCTGGTAGCGCGCCGCGGCCGAGCGGGCCGTGGCGAGCTTGCCGTAGAGCTGCTGTCCCGGGCAGTCGGTGGCAAAGCCGTCCCGGTGGCCGGAGATCACGTTCAGGCGTACGCTCTTTCCTTTTTGGTAGAGGTTGCCACCGCCGGAGGTCAGATATGTCTTTCCGCGCGGATTCATCCCGTAGAGCCCGAGCTTCCACGCGGTCAGCCGTGCGACGGCCGTCACCGCGGCCGAGGAGGGCTTGGACGTGCCGTAGGTGCCGATGACGGCGATCCCCGCGCTGTTGCTGTTGAACCCCATGGTGTGGGCGCCCAGTACGGGCTTCGCCACACCGCCGGCCCGGCCCTCGTAGATGGTCCCGCACTTGTCGATCAGGAAGTTGTAGCCGACGTCGCGCCAGCCCATGCTCTTGACGTGGTAGCGGTAGATGGCGCGGATCACCGCCGGAGTCTGCGCGCAGCTGTAGTTGTTGCCGGAGGCGGTGTGGTGCACGAACGCCACCTTGACCTTCTTGCTGTAGACGAAGCCCCGCTCGCGCAGGGACTCGTCCGCGCCCCAGCCGCGGCGGGTGACGATACCCGGGCGCGGTCCGACGTGGGGCTGCGCGCGCCGGTCCGCCGTGGGCTCGCCGCCGGGCGGGGCGGGCAACTCGCGCCCGGTGTCCTCGCGATCGAGCGCGGGGAGCTCGACGGCGCCGACCGCGGAGCCCCGCGCCGCGGGCCGTGGGCCGGGGCCGGCGGTTCCGGGATCGACGAGTTCCAGGCGCAGGCCCGAGGGCAGCGGGACCGGCCGGGCGGCCGGGTCACGGCTCCCGGCATCGGCGCGGACGCGCACGTCGACGCCGTCGCAGTCGCCCACCCACAGCGGCGAGGTGGCGCCGCGCACGTGCCCGGAGGTGCGTTCGGCCGTGCCGGGGTCGGCGCCGTGGTCGGCGTTGTGGGTGTCGATGTCCTGCCAGCCGGACCAGACGCCGGTGGCGGCGGAGCGGGTGCGGATCCGGACGCTGCCGTGCAACTCGGTGTCCGGGTCGTCCCAGACGACGCCGACCAGGGAGAAGTGGCGGACGTCCGTGCGGCGCAGGCCCTGTTCGAGGGCGGCACCGTGGTTGGGGCCGGGGCCGGGGCCGGGGCCGGGGTCGCGGGTGAGCGGGGCGAGGGGCAGGGACCGGGTGCTGCCGGGGACGGCTGCCGACCCGGTCGCCGACGCCGGCTCCGCGCTCGCCCGACCTCCCGTCAGGCCGGGTGCGAGGGTGAGGGCAGCCGTGCACGTGACACCGATCGCGCACGCAAGGAATCCGTATCGACGCATGCCGCAGATCCTGGACATGGTCAGACAAACCTGTCCATCGGGGACTTGACGGTCCGTCGGCTGCCGTTGCGCCGAACCGGTGGCCCGGCACTCACCCGCACGTGGCCAACCACGCGGCGGGCAGGGCCGGCGCCGCGTACGCTTGCGCGGGTGAACGCCACCGAACGCACCCCTGCCGACCTGCTGCGTTCCGCGCTCGCCGCGGATCCCGGACGCCCGCTGGTGACCTTCTACGACGACGCCACCGGCGAACGCGTCGAATTGTCCGTGGCCACCTTCTCCAATTGGGTGGCCAAGACCGCGAACCTCCTCCAGGGGGACCTCGGCGCCGGACCCGGCGACCGGGTCGCGCTCATGCTGCCGGCGCACTGGCAGACGGCCGTGTGGCTGCTGGCGTGCGCGTCGGTGGGCGCGGTGGCGGACGTCGACGGGAATGCGGGCGTCGCCGATGTCGTGGTCAGCGGACCGGACACGCTGGACGCGGCCCGCGCGTGCTCCGGGGAGCGGGTGGCGCTGGCGCTGCGGCCGCTGGGCGGGCGGTTCCCGCAACCGCCGGAGGGTTTCCTGGACTACGCCGTCGAGGTGCCGGGGCAGGGCGACGTGTTCGCGCCCTTCGCGCCGGTGGACCCGGAGGAGCCGGCGCTGATCGTGGCCGGGGCCGAGTACACGGCGGCGGAAGTCGTGGAGCGGGCCCGCGGCGACGCCCCGGAGCTGAACCTGACCGGGCCGGCCTCCCGCCTGCTGTCGGCGCTGCCGTACGACACCTGGGAGGGCCTCAGCGCCGGCCTGTACGCGCCGCTCACCGCCGGCGCCTCGGTCGTCCTGTGCCGCAACCTCGACCGCCTGCCCGAGGACACCCTGGCGAAGCGCATCGAGTCCGAGCGGGTCACGGCCACGGCCAGATGACGCGACCGGGCTCCGAGCCCGGATCTCCGCGCAACACGCTCGCCCCGAATCCCGCGGAATGCGGGATTCGGGGCGAACGGCGCGAATTCGGCCGCCGCGGATTCGGATTCCGGACCCGAAAGGGATTCGTCTGCGCAGTCGTGCGACTACGGTGGGTATTTTCCGGGGGTTGTGCACGACGCGGCGCGCGCCCCGGCGATCCGCGGCTCGCACCCTGGCCCACGACGTCGTTCCGCGACGACACGGCCAACTTGGGGGCCCCTGCGGGTAAAGCCACGGCCAAAGGCGAACTTTTGTCCAAGGAAATGGGCGGATTGCCCCCTTGTAGGGAAGTGGAATTTGTCACCAGCGTCGCTCGATGTTGAATCTGCCGGATAGTGTGAGCGATCCGGTGCGACTGGCCGCGAGGTCTTCCTGGGGTCGCGCACTATGCGAAGCAGACCTGGCGCCAAGAGGGGCAAGGCGCCGCGTGGCCCCGACGGAGGATTCGGACAACCGTGGACGCGCAAGGCCGTGGGCGGGCGGACAATGTCGACCCCGCAGACCAGTGGGTGCTCAATCCGGACACCGGCGAATACGAACTGCAACTGACCCCTTCCGCTCCGCAGTCGGCGGTACCGGGTCCCCGTCGGCCCTCCTCCCGCAGAGCCGGAGGCACGGCGACCGGGCAGCGCCCGGCGGCGCCCGGACGGCAGCAGACCCGCGAGGCCGCCCCCTCCGAGACCGTGCCCACCCCGCGTCGGCGCCGGGCGGCGCCGCCGGAGGAGCCGCCCGGGCGGCGGGGACGCCGGCCGGAGAAGAAGTCGAAGACCAAGAAGGTCCTGATGTGGACCGGCGGCACCATGGCGCTCGTCCTGATCGGCGTCGGCACGGCCGGCTACCTGGTCCTCAAGCACCTCGAGGGCAACGTCACCACCACCGACGTGGGCAGCGCGGCCAAGAACGGCTTCAGCAAGGACGAAGCCTTCAACATACTCATCATCGGCACCGACAAGCGCACCGGCGCCGGCAACGAGGGCTACGGCGACAAGGGCAGCGTGGGCCACGCCGACACCAACGTCCTGCTGCACGTCGCCAAGGACCGTACGAACGCGACCGCGTTGAGCATCCCGCGCGACCTGATCGCGAACGTGCCGGACTGTCCGACCAAGCAGCCCGACGGCAGCACGAAGGTCGTCCCTGGAACGGCCGGCGTCCGCTTCAACACGAGCCTCGGCCAGGACGGCCGCGACCCGGGCTGCACCATGCGCACGGTCAAAGAGGTCACCGGCATTCAGCCCGACCACTTCATGATGGCCGACTTCAACGCGGTCAAGACGCTGACGACGGCGGTCGGCGGAGTCGACGTGTGCCTCAAGCACGCGGTGAAGGACAAGGACTCGCACCTGGACCTGCCCGCCGGCGAGTCCACCGTCGAGGGTGAACAGGCCCTGGCCTTCGTCCGTACCCGGCACGCCTGGGGCAACAAGGGCGACCTGGACCGCATCAAGGTGCAGCAGCAGTTCCTCAGCTCGCTGATGCGCAAGATGGCCTCCGGTGACACGCTCACCGACCCGACCAAGCTGTACAAGCTGGCGAACGCGGCCACCAAGGCCCTGACCGTCGACAAGGGCATCGGCAAGGGCACCACCCTCATGGAGGTGGCGCAGGAGTTGCAGAAGGTGCCGCCGAAGAACATCACCTTCCTGACCATGCCGGTGGTCGACAACCCGGCCGAAAAGGTCCACGCGACAGTCGTCGTCGACAAGAACACGGCCCCCCAGGTCTTCGACGCCATCAACAACGACGTCTCCTTCACCGAGGTGAAGAAAAAGAAGAAGGCCGACAAGAGCGCCGAGGCCGCCCGTCTCAAGGGCACCCAGTCCGAGGCCTCCGAGGTGCGGGTCCGGGTCTTCAACGGAGGGGCCGCCGGCGGTGCCGCCCAGGAGACCGTCAGCTGGCTGCAGACCTCCGTGGGCGTGCTCAAGTCGGAGAACGCGGCCAACGCACCCGAGGACATCGCCAAGACCACGCTCGAGTACGCGCCCGACCAGGCTCCGCAGGCCCGTAAGCTCGCCGCGCTCATGGGACTGTCCGGGGCCGCGCTGAAGCCGGGCAAGAGCTTCACCAACTCCCAGGGGATGCCCACGATGACGCTGACCCTGGGCAAGGACTTCAAGGGTGCCGGTGTGCCGCTCACGCCGCCGACGAAGGCCCCGGAGGTCGAAGGGAAGTCCACGGCGGACAAGGTCGAATGCGCAAGTTGAGCGCACAGCACCACCTTATGGGCCTGTCATGCGTCTAACCCGGCGCACGACAGGCCTGTTTCATGGCATGGCACCAGGGTGGGAGGACGGGGAGTGACGCAGAGCAGTCTGCGCGGGGAGGGGTCGGCGGTCGAGGAAGCGATACCTCCCGCGCCGCGCAAGGGCAACGCATCGGACGGCCGCGGCCGGCACGGCGGAGGAGGACGCGGCGGGAAGGAGCGCGATACCAAGGGCAGAGGCCCCGCGCGGCGCGTACTGCGCTGGTCGGCCATGGTGCTCGCGCTGGTCGTACTCGGCACGGCCGGCGCCGGATACCTCTACTACCAGCACCTGAACGGCAATATCCGCAAGGGCCAGCGCAGCAGCGGTGACTCCAAGGCGCAGAGGTCGAGGCCCAACTCGGCCGGCCAGACACCCATGAACATCCTGCTGATCGGCTCCGACAGCCGTAACTCCGACGCGAACGTCGCGCTGGGCGGCAGCCGTGACAACCGCGGCACCCCGCCGCGGGGCGATGTGCAGATGCTCATCCACCTGGCCGCGGACCGCAAGAGCGCCGCCGTGGTGAGCATCCCGCGGGACACCCGGGTCGACATCCCCAAGTGCACCGACCCCGGCACCGGCAAGGTCTATCCGCCCGTCAACGAGATCATCAACGAGTCGCTGGCCCGCGGCGGCGCCGGCTGCACGCTCGCCACCTGGGAGAGCCTCACCGGTGTGTACATCGACCACTGGATGACGATCGACTTCGCGGGCGTGGTGAAGATGGCGGACGCCATCGGCGGCGTAGAGGTCTGTGTGAAGCAGAACGTGTGGGACCGCCCCACGCCCCTGGCGCCCGGGGGCTCCGGCCTGAAGCTGACGGCGGGCAAGCACAAGGTCAAGGGCAAACAGGCCCTCCAGTGGCTGCGGACCCGGCACGCCTGGGGCAGCGACCTGCTGCGGGCCAGGGCCCAGCACATGTACATGAACTCGATGATCCGCACCCTGCGGAACCAGAACGTCTTCACCGACTCCGGCCGGCTGATGGGCCTCGCGGAGGCGGCCACGAAGTCGCTCCAGGTATCCGAGGAGATCGGCACCGTCGAGAAGCTGTACCACCTGGCCATGCAGCTCAAGACGGTCCCCACCGACCGCATCACCATGACGACGATGCCCAATGTCGCCGACCCGCAGAACGCCAACCACGTCGTCCCGGACGGCGCCGGCGCCACGAAGGTGTGGAAGATGCTCCGCGACGACGTGCCCTTCGACGACAAGGGCCCGGCGCCGGACGCGAAGAACGCGAAGAACGCGAAGAAGAGTACGGGCGAGAGCGCGGCGGACAGGACTCCCTCGGTCGCGGCCGACCGGCTGGGCGTCCTGGTGCAGAACGGCACCCGCACCGCCACACAGGCCCCGGTCGGCGGCCGGGCGCGCGAGATCGGCCAGGAACTGGCGGGCAAGGGCTTCACGCGGGCCACCGCCGACACCTCGGCGGCGCTGTCGGAGGAGGAGACGCTCGTGCGCTACCCGAGCGCGGACCTGGAGGGCGACGCGCAGAGCGTCGCCAAGGCCCTCGGGATTCCGCTGAGTTCGGTGCGGAAGTCGACCGACGTCTCCGGTGTCACCGTCGTCGTCGGCGCCGACTGGCGTACGGGGAGCACCTATCCGAAGGAGGCCACCCCGAAGGCCGGCGACCTGCCCGACAACTCCGACGCCATCAACGGCTCGGACGAGAGCCAGTGCATGGACGTGTACGCGCCCTACCGCTGGTAGCGCGAGCAGGGCCCCTCTCCAGCGGAGAGGGGCCCTGAGAACGCTCGGCGCGAACGCTCAGTCGGCGGCGGGAACCGCCGGCCTCCGGGCGGCGATGACCTTCCTGGCCAGCGACTTGGGACTGGTCAGGAAACCCCAGCCCCAGGACATGTGCATGGTGGCCAGGGCGACCGGGATGCGCAGCCGTGCCGCCAGGGGAAGGCCCTTGCCCGCGGGGACCGATCCGGCGGCGATCGCCGCCAGGTAGCCACCGGGGACCACCAGGGCCCACGGGGTCAGGGCCGCGCCCACCACGATCCCGGCCGCGATGGCGCACACCGCGGCCGGCGGGGCGAGGTAGCGCAGGTTGATGGAACCCTGGTGGTAGCGGGCGACGACGTGCCGCCAGCGGCCGTAGTCCTTGTACTGCCTGGCGAGGGCCTTGACGTTCGGGCGGGGCCGGTAGGACACCCGCAGCTCGGGCGAGAACCAGATCAGGCCGCCCGCCTCGCGGATGCGGAAGTTGAGCTCCCAGTCCTGGGCGCGGATGAACTCCTCGTTGTAGCCGCCCTGTTGCTCCAGGGCCGAGCGGCGGAAGACGCCCAGGTACACCGTTTCGGCCGGGCCGGCCTGGCCGCCGGTGTGGAAGGCGGCGTTGCCCACCCCGACCTTCGAGGTCATCGCGGCGGCGACGGCGTGCTCCCAGGCGTTCTCGCCCTCGGCGTGCATGATGCCGCCCACGTTCTGCGCCCCGGTCTCCTCCAGGAGCCGTACCGCGGTGGCTATGTAGTCCGGCGAGAGCATCCCGTGGCCGTCGACACGGACCACGATCGGATGGCGGGATGCCTTGATCGCGGCGTTGAGCGCGGCGGGGGTGCGGCCGGTGGGGTTCGGGACCGTGTGCACGCGCGGGTCCTCGGCAACGAGTTCGGCGGCGATCTCGTCCGTGCGGTCCGCGGACGGACCGAGGGCGATCACGACCTCCATCTCGCCGCCGTACTCCTGCGCGAGGATCGCTTCGACGGCTCCGCGCAGGTGCCGTTCCTCGTTGAGGACGGGCATGATCACAGAAACGGCGGGGAGCCGCACGTCGGGCTTGGCGTTCATCGGTGCTCACGTTACCGCGAACGGGGGACACCGGTGCGCGCCGTGGGGATCACTGCGCCGGTCAGCAGATCGTATGGCCCTACGGTGCTCACGGTGCCCACCCACGCCCATGCGGAGGTGTCCCCATGCCCCCCACGCCGTCCCGGCCCCGCCCGCGGCCACCGCGTGCCCCGCAGCGCCGTGCCGCACCGCCGCGGCCGGCCCGGGTCCCGTACGCGTCCGCACCGCGCCGGAGGCCGCGCTGGGCCATGCGGGCGGCGACCACGCTGTCGGTGGTGGTGCTCGCCTCCGCCGGGATCGGGCACGCGGTGGTCTCCAGCCTGGACGCGGACATCGCCCGGGTCGACCCCTTCAAGGACATGAAGAACCGCCCCCGGGCGGGCCACGGCATGAACGTCCTGCTGGTCGGCACCGACGGCAGGGACCGCATCAGCGAGCGGGAGCGGCGCCAGTACCGGCTGGGCGGCCAGGCCTGCCACTGCACCGACACGATGATGATCGTGCATGTGTCGCAGGACCGGCAGCGGGCCAGCGTGGTGAGCCTGCCCCGGGACTCCTACGCCGAGCTGCCCGGTCACGTCGACCAGAACACGGGCCGGCGGCACGGGCCGCACCCCGTCAAGCTCAACGCGGCGTACGCCGAGGGCGGCCCCCACCTGACCGTGCGCACGGTCGAGGACCTGACCCAACTGAAGATCGACCACTATCTCGAGGTGGACTTCACCACTTTCATGAGGACCGTGGACGTCCTCGGCGGGGTGCAGATCTGCACCTCCGAACCGATGAAGGACAGCTACTCCGGCCTGGACCTGGCGGCCGGCACGCACACGCTCTCCGGCGGCCAGGCACTCCAGTACGTCCGCTCGCGGCACGTCGACGGGGCCAGCGACCTCGGCCGGATGAAGCGCCAGCAGCGGTTCCTGGCCGCCCTGATCGAGCGGGCGACCTCCTCCCAGGTGCTGCTGAACCCCATGAAGTTCCGGAACGTGGCGTTGACCGTGCTGGGCTCGGTACGGGCGGACCAGGGTTTCCACACCGACGAGCTGCTGGACCTCGGGCGGGCGATGCGCAGCTTCTCCCCGTCGTCCTCGGAGTTCGCCACCGTCCCGATCGCGCAGCCGTCCTATCCCGTCAACGGCGTCGGCTCGACGGTGAAGTGGGACCGGGCCAAGGCCGACCGGCTCTTCCGGGCGCTGCGGGAGGACCGGCCGCTGACCGTGCGGCGGCCGCGGCAGGCGGACCCTTCGGTGACCGTGCAGGTCGCCCCGCAGCAGATCCGTGTCCAGGTGGAGAACGGCACCGGCGCGGCCGGGCTCGGCAAGCAGGTGGACCAGGCGCTGGCGGCGGCCGGGTTCCGTACGACGGGGGCGCCCGCGGACGCCAAGGAGCCCACCGTGCGGCGGACCGTCGTGCTCTACGACCCCCGGTGGGACCGGTCGGCGAACTCGCTCGCCGCGGCGCTGCCGGGCAGTGAGCTGCGGGCCGTGCCGGGGCAGGGGGCCATGCTCAAGGTGGTCGCGGGAAGCGACTACCGGCAGGTGCGCCAGGTGCGGGTGGAGCAGGGTGCCGCCGCGGTCGTGACGGGCGACGAGGTGCTGTGCGGCTGATGTAGTGAGGGCCTGCGGCGTCAGTCCTCGTAGCCCTCGGCCGCGCGCTTCTCGCGCAGTTCCCTGATGGCGCGGCGGCGGGCCAGGCGGTGGGTGCGGCGGATCTGGGCCTCCTGGTAGCGCCGCCGGTCCCGGTCGGTCTCGGGCAGGACGGGCGGCACGGCGCGCGGCTTGCCGTCGGCGTCCACGGCGGTGAAGACCAGGTACGCCGAGCCGACCTGAGTGGTCGGGGTGGACTCGTTCCAGCGTTCGGCGAGGACCCGCACGCCGACCTCCATGGAGGTCCGGCCGGTCCAGTTGACCTGGGCCTTCACATGGACGAGATCGCCGACCCGGACCGGTTCGAGGAACGCCATCTCGTCCATGGACGCCGTGACGGCGGGCCCGCCGCTGTGCCGGCCGGCCACCGCGCCCGCCGCGTCGTCGACCAGCTTCATGATCACACCGCCGTGCACCGTCCCCAGCAGGTTGGTGTCGTTGTGGGTCATGATGTGGCTCAGGGTGGTCCGGGACGCCGAGATCGGCTTGCCGGGGATGTCCGGAATCTCGGCGGATTCCGCGGTGGAGGCCTGCTCTGTCATGACCCCCACCTTATGCCGCGGCGGCATCCGGGAAATTTGTGTCAGCTTCGCAACAGCGGTGCCCCTATTTCCTGACGCCTCTTGTAAGGGACACGGCGGTGCCCTGCACACTGGGGCGCATGAATGATTGGCCCGAGGGGTGGTCCGGCGGCAACCGCGGACCCGGATACGGACGCGGCAGCGCCGGCGCGACGCCGGAAGGGGCGCGTGTGATGCGCCAGGTACGGCGCGGCGGCCCGGGGGCCCCCGGCGGGCAGGGCGGGTACCCGCCGCCCGGCGGCCCGGGCCCCTCGGCGCCGCCGTACGGCATTCCGCAGCAACCGTCGTACGTCGACGGCCGCGGATACGACGACCCCGGCGCCTACGACGGGTACGACAGCGGCTACAGCTCCGGCCACGTCTACGGCGGGCCGGGGGGACCGGGCGGGGGTGACCCGCGCGCCTACCGTCCCGCGCCGAACTGGCGGCGCCGCTTCAAGTGGTCCGTGATCACCCTGGTCACGCTGTTGGTGGTGACCTCGGTCGCGACCTACTTCTGGGCCGACTCCAAGCTCCGCCGCGAGGTCGACCTGTCCAAGGTCATCGACCGGCCGGAGACCGGCAAGGGCACGAACTACCTGATCGTCGGCTCCGACAGCCGTGAGGGCATGTCCTCGGAGCAGAAGAAGCAGCTGCACACCGGGTCCGCCGAGGGCAAGCGCACGGACTCGATGATGATCCTGCACGTCGGCGACAACGGCGACACGCTGATATCCCTGCCGCGCGACTCCAACGTCACGATCCCGCAGTTCCGCGGCTCGGAGTCCGGCAAGATCAAGGGCCCCCTCGGACCGAACAAGCTGAACGCGGCCTACGCCTTCGACGGCCCGGAGCTGCTGGTCCGCACCGTCGAGTACAACACCGGCCTGCACATCGACCACTACGTGGAGATCGGCTTCGCCGGCTTCGCGAACATCGTGGACGCGGTCGGCGGCGTGGAACTCACCATCGACAAGGGCTTCAAGGACAGGTACTCCGGCGCCGACTTCCAGGCGGGCAAGCAGAAGCTGGACGGCCAGCAGGCCCTGGCCTTCGTGCGCACCCGGCACGCGTTCGCCACCTCCGACCTGCAGCGCACGAAGAACCAGCAGAAGTTCCTCGCCGCGCTGTCCCACCAGGTGGCGACCCCCTCGACGATCCTGAACCCGTTCAGGCTCTACCCGACGATGGGTGCGGGCCTGGACTCCCTGATCGTCGACAAGGACATGAGCCTGTGGGACCTGGCCTCCATGTTCTGGGCGATGAAGAACGTCAACGGCGGCGACGGCACCTCCATGAACATGCCGATCTCCGGCTCCACGGGCGGCAACCTCGTCTGGGACAAGGCGAAGGTCAAGACGCTGGTCGACGAACTGAAGAACGACCAGAAGGTCACGGTCACGAGCGGCTGACCCGGACCCCCTGCCAGGAGGGCCCCGCGGTGCCGGCCGGCACCGCGGGGCTTTCGCCGTCCGGCCGGGCTCAGATCACATCCTGACGCCCGCCATCGCGCGGCACATCTCCGCACAGCGGCGACACGCCTCCGCGCAGCGCTTCATCATCTTGTCGTCGGGCATGGACATACACGCCTCGGCGCACATGTCGCATGCCTTGGCGCACATCGCGCACATCTCCGCGGCCATGGGCGAGCGGCGCATCATCATGTCCGCGCACATGCGGGTCATCTCGGAGCAGTCCATGAGCGCGCGCATGATCTGCATCTGCGCCTGGCCTCCCATCTGCATGCAGGAGCTCATGGCCTCCTCGCAGATGGTGTGGCACGACATGCAGGCCTGGACGCAGTCCTGCATCTCCTTGCTCATGGGGGTCATGGTTCCGGGCTGGGTCATGGCTCCTCCTGGGGGGGGACGAAGGGCACCGGGGCGGGGCCCTGCTCCCTTCCGTCGTACGCCCGCCCGGGTCCCCCCGCCATCCGGCCCGGACGTCGGACCGCCTACCGCCGTTCGGCTTACGGCCCGCGTCCTGCGGACCTCTCCCGGCGCATCGCGAACGGCCCCCGGCACAGTGCCGGAGGCCGTCGGACGCGCGCGAAGAGCTTGCTAGGGAAGGTTCCTGGCCATCACGATCCGCTGGACCTGGTTCGTGCCCTCGTAGATCTGCGTGATCTTGGCGTCGCGCATCATGCGCTCGACCGGGTAGTCGCGGGTGTAGCCGTAACCGCCGAGGAGCTGGACGGCGTCC
Source organism: Streptomyces sp. NPDC001231 (assembly GCF_042896885.1). Taxonomy (NCBI): domain Bacteria; kingdom Bacillati; phylum Actinomycetota; class Actinomycetes; order Kitasatosporales; family Streptomycetaceae; genus Streptomyces; species Streptomyces sp. NPDC001231. The sequence continues at coordinate 183,321 of NZ_JBIAXS010000014.1, read as the reverse complement.
GTGGTGACCTCCATGGCGACGTCCGAGGCGAAGCACTTGGCGGCGGCACCCTGGAAGGTGAGGTCGGAATCACCCCGCTCGGACTTGGCGGCGGCCGCGTAGGTGAGGTTGCGGGCGGCCTCGATCTTCATGGCCATGTCGGCGAGCATGAACTGGATGCCCTGGAAGTCGGCGATCGGCTTGCCGAACTGCTTGCGCTCCTTGACGTAGCCCTTGGCGTAGTCGAGGGCGCCCTGGGCGATGCCGAGGGCCTGGGCCGCGATGGTGATGCGGGTGTGGTCAAGGGTCTTCATCGCCGTGGCGAAGCCGGTGCCCTCGGCGCCGATCATGCGGTCGGCCGGGATCCGGACGTTGTCCAGGTAGACCTCGCGGGTCGGGGAGCCCTTGATGCCGAGCTTCTTCTCCGGGGCGCCGAAGGAGACCCCGGGGTCCGACTTCTCGACGACGAACGCCGAGATGCCCTTGCTGCGCTTGTCCGGGTCGGTGACGGCCATCACCGTGTAGAAGTCGGACACGCCCGCGTTGGTGATCCAGCGCTTGACGCCGTTGAGGACGTAAGTGTCGCCCTCGCGGACCGCCTTGGTCTTCATGCCGGCCGCGTCGGAGCCCGCGTCCGGCTCGGACAGGCAGTACGAGAACATCGCGTTGCCCTTGGCGAGCGGGGCCAGGTACCTCTTCTTCAGGTCCTCGGAGCCGGAGAGCATCACCGGCAGCGAGCCCAGCTTGTTCACGGCAGGGATGAGGGAGGAGGACGCGCACACGCGGGCCACCTCCTCGATCACGACGACCGTCGCGAGGGCGTCCGCGCCCGCGCCGCCGTACTCCTCGGGCACGTGCACGGCGTGCAGGTCGTTGGCGACCAGCGCCTCCAGGGCCTCCTGCGGGAAGCGGGCCTCCTCGTCCACCGCGGCGGCGTACGGCGCGATCTTCGCCTCGGCCAGCGAGCGGACGGCGTCACGGAGCATGTCGTGCTCCTCGGACGGGCGGTACAGGTCGAAGTCAGCCGATCCGGCCAAGGTCTCTCACGCTCCAACGCTAATTACCGTTAAGTAACCCAAATTTTAGGCGCCCGCCCACGCCAGTGATACGTGAGCTTGGCGACAGCGGAGACATTGCCCGGCGAGGGCCCCGCGCATGCCCCCGATATGCTCGGGCACCGCATCACCGTCGTCTCTCCTGGAGCACCCATGAGCCTCAAGATCACCGTGATCGGCACCGGCTATCTCGGCGCGACGCACGCCGCGGCCATGGCCGAGCTCGGTTTCGAGGTGCTGGGTCTGGACGTCGTCCCCGAGAAGATCGAGATGCTCCGGCGGGGCGAGGTCCCGATGTACGAGCCCGACCTGGAGGAGCTGCTGCGCCGGCACGTGGCCGGGATCGAGGGCTCGACCGGGCGGCTGCGCTTCACGACGGACTACGCGGAGGTGGCCGCGTTCGGCGACATCCACTTCGTCTGCGTGAACACCCCGCAGAAGCACGGCGAGTACGCCTGCGACATGAGTTACGTCGACTCCGCCGTCACCTCGCTCGCCCCGCACCTGAGCGGTCCCGCGCTCGTCGTCGGCAAGTCGACCGTGCCCGTGGGATCCGCCGACCGTCTGGCCCGCATGATCGCCGAGCTGGCGCCCGCGGGCGCGGACGTGGAGCTGGCCTGGAACCCGGAGTTCCTGCGCGAGGGCTTCGCCGTGCAGGACACGCTGCACCCGGACCGGATCGTGGTCGGCGTGCGCAGCGAGCGGGCGGAGAAGCTGCTGCGCGAGGTGTACGCCACACCGGTCGGCGAGGGTTCCCCGTTCGTGGTCACCGACTTCCCGACCGCGGAACTGGTGAAGACCTCCGCGAACTCCTTCCTGGCCACGAAGATCTCCTTCATCAACGCGATGGCCGAGGTCTGCGAGGCCGCCGGCGGCGATGTGGCCAAGCTGGCCGAGGCCATCGGGCACGACGACCGGATCGGCAGGAAGTTCCTGCGGGCCGGGATCGGCTTCGGCGGCGGCTGCCTGCCCAAGGACATCCGGGCCTTCATGGCGCGCGCCGGTGAGCTGGGCGCGGACCAGGCGCTGACCTTCCTGCGCGAGATCGACTCGATCAACATGCGCCAGCGCGGGCAGATGGTGGAGCTGGCCCGGCAGGCGCTGGGCGGCGGGCCCTTCCTCGGCAAGCGCGTCGCGGTGCTCGGCGCCACCTTCAAGCCGGACTCGGACGACGTACGGGACTCCCCCGCGCTCAACGTCGCCGGTCAGATACACCTCCAGGGCGGCCAGGTGACGGTCTACGACCCCAAGGGCATGGACAACGCCCGGCGGGTGTTCCCGACGCTCGGGTACGCCGACTCCGCGCTGGAGGCCGTGCGCGGCGCGGACGTCGTCCTGCACCTGACCGAGTGGCGGGAGTTCCGCGAGCTGGACCCGGCCGGGCTGGGCGAGGTCGCGGCCGCCCGGGTGGTCCTCGACGGGCGCAACGCGCTGGACCCGGAGCTGTGGCGGCGGGCCGGGTGGACGTACCGGGCGATGGGACGCCCGACCGCGTAGCCCCGCGCCGGCGGGCACACCCGGACATGCACAGACACACGCGGAAATGTGACGCCGGTTCGGCCGAGGCTCAGTCGGCCGAACCGGCGTCTGCACGCATTGTGCACCACCGGAGCGCGGCGTGAGCGGCGAACTCCTCGTGGATCACGTCTGCTTCGCCCGGTAGCGGCGCATCTTCGCGCGCGCCCCGCACACTTGCATCGAGCACCAGCGGCCACGGCCGGCCGGGCTGCGGTCGTAGTACGCCCAGTGGCACGTGACCGCCTCGCAGGCCTTCAGCCGGGCCCAGGTGCCCGCGACGAGGGCCTCGGCGACGGCGGCCGCGACCCGGGAGAGCAGGGGGCCGCCGTCGGCGGGGGCGAGCGTGGCGGAGCCGTCCCGGGCGTCGACGGCCACCAGCAGGGGCGCCCGCGCCAGCAGCTCGCCCAGCGGTGTCACCTTCCGGTGGGGCGGGTGACCGGCGTGGGCCAGCAGCGTGGCGCGCAGCGACTCGCGCAGCTCGCGCGCCTGCGGCAGTTCCGCCTCGGGGATCCCCAGGCGCGCCCGGCCCTCCGCCGTGGCGAGCGAGTCGGCGCCCGTCTCGATGTCCAGCGTGTTCACCAGGGACTCGACCAGCGCCAGGCCTCCGGGCGCGGACGATCTCTCACTCATGTCAGCGACGGTACCTCGCGAATCCGGTTGCGCTGTTACCCGCTATGCGCGAGCATGCAGTAACCGTTACCGGTTGCCCGCACCAATGGGTAACACCGTCCCCGACTGGGAGGAAGTCATGGCTCTCGCCAAACTGGGTGTCGTCGTCCTGGACTGTCCCGACCCGCACGCCCTCGCCGGCTTCTACGCCGAGGTGCTCGGCGGGACCGTGGAGGGCGAGGGCGACTGGGTGGACCTGAAGGTGCCGGGCGGGTCCGCGCTGGCGTTCCAGAGGGCGCCGGGGTACGTGCCGCCCAAGTGGCCGGCCGCGGACGCCTCGCAGCAGTCCCACCTGGACCTGGTGGTGGAGGACCTGGACACGGCGGAGAAGGGGGTACTGGCACTCGGCGCGCGGCCGCTGGACGCGACGGACCGGGCGCGCGGCTTCCGGGTCTACGCCGACCCCGCCGGGCACCCGTTCTGCCTGTGCGCCTGCTGAGAGGCGTCCGTCAGCCGTCCTACGCGCCGGACGGCAGGAGGTACACGGCCTCCCGCCGTCCGGTACTGGAACTCATCCGTCCAGTTCGGCGATCGTCGCGTTGGACGGCGTCCGGGTGGCCCGCAGGTCGCGGGCGACGTCCTCCGCGGCGCCCAGGACGCGGACCGCGTTCTGCCAGGTGAGCTTGGCCAGGTCGGTCCTGGACCAGCCGCGGTCCAGCAGTTCCGCGATCAGGTTCGGGTAGCCGGAGACGTCGCCCAGACCGTCGGGGGTGAAGGCCGTGCCGTCGTAGTCGCCTCCGATGCCCAGGTGGTCGATGCCGGCGACCTCGCGCATGTGGTCGAGGTGGTCGGCCACCGTCGCGACCGTGGCGACCGGGCGCGGGTTCGACTCCTCGAAGGCGCGGTGGACCTTCATCGCCTCGGCGGTGGTGTCGAGGTGGTGGAAACCGTGCGCGCGCATGTTCTCGTCGGCGGCGGACGTCCAGTCCACGGCCGCCTGGAGCACGAACTTCGGCACGAACGTCACCATCGCGATCCCGCCGTTGGCGGGCAGCCGCTCCAGCACGTCGTCCGGGATGTTGCGGGGGTGGTCGCACACGGCCCGCGCGGAGGAGTGCGAGAAGATCACCGGCGCGCTCGTGGTGTCGAGCGCGTCCCGCATGGTCGTCGCGGCCACGTGGGAGAGGTCGACCAGCATGCCGAGCCGGTTCATCTCCCGGACCACCTCGCGGCCGAAGGCCGACAGGCCGCCCACGCCCGGCTCGTCCGTCGCCGAGTCCGCCCAGGCCACGTTGTCGTTGTGGGTGAGCGTCATGTAGCGCACGCCGAGCGCGTACAGCCCGCGCAGCGTGCCGAGGGAGTCGGCGATGGAGTGTCCGCCCTCGGCGCCCATGAGGGACGCGATCCGGCCGTCCGCGCGCGCCGCCTCCATGTCGGCGGCGGTCAGGGCGGGGGCCAGATCGGCCGGGTGGCGGGCGAGCAGCTGCCGTACGCAGTCGATCTGCTCCAGCGTCGCCGGCACCGGGTCGGGCAGGTCCGCGCGGACGTAGACCGACCAGAACTGGGCGCCGACGCCGCCCTCGCGCAGGCGCGGCAGGTCGGTGTGCAGGTGGGCGTTCTGGGGGGTGGCGATGTCACGGGCGTCGAGGTCGTAGCGGACCTGCTCGCGCAGCGCCCAGGGCAGGTCGTTGTGGCCGTCGACGACCGGGAACTCGCGCAGCAGGTCCCGGGCTTCGTTCAGCGAGGACACCGGCGTCACTTCCCCGTGCCGAAGCCGAAGGCGCCGGAGTTCTCGACCTTGGCGCGCAGCCGCTTGCCCTTCTCGGTGGCCTGGTCGTTCAGCTCCTGCTGGAACTCCCGCATCCGGGCGAGCAGTTCCTCGTCGTGCGCGGCGAGGATCCGGGCGGCGAGCAGACCCGCGTTGCGGGCGCCGCCGACGGACACGGTCGCCACCGGGACCCCGGCGGGCATCTGCACGATCGAGAGCAGCGAGTCCATGCCGTCCAGGTACTTCAGCGGGACGGGCACGCCGATCACCGGCAGCGGGGTGACGGAGGCGAGCATGCCGGGCAGGTGGGCTGCCCCGCCCGCGCCCGCGATGATCGCCTTCAGTCCGCGGTCCGCCGCGCGCTCGCCGTACGCGATCATCTCGCGCGGCATGCGGTGCGCGGAGACGACGTCCACCTCGTAGGAGATCTCGAACTCGTCGAGCGCCTCGGCGGCGGCCTCCATGACGGGCCAGTCGGAGTCCGACCCCATGACGATGCCAACAACTGGGCTCATTCGGTGATGGTGCCTCTCAGGTAGCCGGCTGCGTGACGGGCGCGTTCCAGCACGTCGTCCAGGTCGTCGCCGTAGGTGTTGACGTGGCCGACCTTGCGGCCGGGCTTCACGTCCTTGCCGTACATGTGGATCTTGAGCTGGGGGTCACGGGCCATGCAGTGAAGGTACGCGGAGTACATGTCGGGGTAGTCGCCGCCGAGGACGTTCACCATGACGGTCCACTTGGCGCGCGGGCGGGGGTCGCCGAGCGGCAGGTCGAGGACCGCGCGGACGTGGTTGGCGAACTGGGAGGTGATGGCGCCGTCCATCGACCAGTGGCCGGAGTTGTGCGGGCGCATCGCCAGTTCGTTGACGAGGACACTGGAGGACCCGTCGTCATTGCGGGTCTCGAACAGCTCGACGGCGAGATGGCCGACGACATCGAGTTCCTTGGCGATGGTCAGCGCGAGCTGCTCGGCCTGGAGCGCGAGGCCCTCGTCCAGGTCGGGGGCCGGGGCTATCACGGTGTCGCAGACGCCGTTCACCTGCTGCGACTCCACGACCGGGTAGGCCACGGCCTGGCCGTGCGGGGAGCGTACGACGTTGGCGGCCAGCTCCCGGACGAAGTCGACCTTCTCCTCCGCGAGGACGGGCACGCCGGCACGGAAGGGCTCGGCGGCCTCCTCGGCGGAGTCGACCACCCACACGCCCTTGCCGTCGTAGCCGCCGCGGACGGTCTTGAGGACCACGGGGAAACCGTCGCCCTCGGCCGCGAACGCGGCCACGTCCCGCGGGTCGCTCACGATGCGGTGCCGCGGGCACGGCACACCGATCGCGTCGAGCTTCGCGCGCATCACGCCCTTGTCCTGGGCGTGCACGAGCGCATCGGGGCCGGGGCGTACGGGGATGCCGTCCGCCTCCAGGGCCCGCAGGTGCTCGGTGGGGACGTGCTCGTGATCGAAGGTGATCACGTCGCAGCCCCGCGCGAACGCGCGCAGCGTGTCCAGGTCGCGGTAGTCGCCGATGACGACGTCGCTCACCACCTGCGCCGCGGAGTCCTGAGGAGTGTCACTGAGGAGCTTGAACCTGATGCCCAACGGGATGCCCGCCTCGTGTGTCATACGAGCGAGCTGGCCACCGCCGACCATGCCGACTACGGGGAACGTCACGCTCCTAGGGTATCGGCCGCCGCGGCGCGGCCCGCTTCCGTGCCCGCCGGCGCCGTACCGGCGCCTCGCGGGGATCGTCACCCGCCGCACTGACGTACGAGCCCGACCGCGCCGATGTGCCCGTCGGCGCTCTTACCAGTCGCTTCGACGGCTCTTTCCCGCCTTTTCCCGGACTCTTTCCGACCCGTTCCCGAGCTGATGCCTTGTCCACAGGCGCGGGCGTGGAGCGCTGGTTAGCATGGCCGGGTTGACCGAGCCGACCGAGACGGGGGCCTGCACGACCATGGAACATGGTTCCTCGGGGCATCGACCGGCGCCCCCCGCGCCCCGCGGCGCGCTGCGCAGACGCGTGGACCAGCTGTGGCGCGAGGTCGTGAAGTTCGGCGCGGTGGGCGGAGCGGGGCTGCTGGTCAACCTGCTCGTGTTCAACCTGATGCGGCACGTGACCGGACTTCAGGTGGTGCGGGCCAGTGTCATCGCGACCGTCGTCGCCATCGTCTTCAACTACATCGGCTTCCGCTACTTCACGTACCGGGACCGCGACAAGAGCGGACGCACCCGGGAACTGACGCTGTTCCTGCTGTTCAGCGTGGTCGGCCTGGTGATCGAGAACGGCGTGCTGTACCTGGCGACGTACGGCTTCGGCTGGGACAGCCCGCTGCAGAGCAACGTCTTCAAGTTCCTCGGCATCGGCATCGCGACCCTGTTCCGCTTCTGGTCGTACCGCACCTGGGTCTTCCGCACCCTGCCGGCCCGGCAGACCGTGGCGGGCGCGGAGTCCTTCCTCCAGACCGAGTCGAAGCAGCCCCGGCCCGAGGTCTTCCGCTAGGGCCCGCCGGTCCTGTCGGCGGTCAGCGCACCGTCGGGTGGTCCTCCGACCGCTTCTTCGGCGGCGGGGTGCGGGACAGGAACAGGCCGAAAACGGGCGGCTGGGCCTGGAGCAGTTCCAGGCGGCCGCCGTCGGCCTCGGCGAGATCGCGGGCGACGGCGAGCCCGATGCCCGTGGAGTTGCGGCCGCTGATGGTGCGCTCGAAGATCCGGGCGCCCAGGTCGGCGGAGACGCCGGAGCCCTCGTCGGTGACCTCCACCACGGCCTGGTTACCGGTCACGCGGGTGCGCAGCGCGACCGTGCCGCCGCCATGCATGAGGGAGTTCTCGATCAGCGCGGCCAGCACCTGTGCGACGGCGCCCGGCGTGCCCACGGCCTGGAGGTGCCGCTTGCCGGAGCTGACGATCGCCCGGCCGACGCTGCGGTAGGCGGGGCGCCACTCGGCGATCTGCTGCTGGATGACCTCGTCGAGGTCGAAGGAGACGGCGGAGCCGGTACGGGGGTCGCGGGAGTTGGTCAGCAGGCGGTCCACCACGTCGGTCAGCCGCTCGACCTGGGCGAGCGCGACGTTGGCCTCCTCCTTCACCGTGTCCGGGTCGTCGGTGAGGGTGATCTCCTCCAGGCGCATGGACAGCGCGGTCAGCGGCGTACGCAGCTGGTGGGAGGCGTCGGCGGCGAGCCGCCGCTCGGCGGTCAGCATGCGGGCGATGCGCTCGGCCGATCCGTCGAGCACGTCCGCGACCCGGTCCAGTTCCGGAACGCCGTAGCGCTTGTGGCGGGGGCGCGGGTCGCCGGATCCGAGGCGCTCGGCGGTCTCGGCGAGGTCGGTCAGCGGGGAGGCGAGCCGGTTGGCCTGGCGGACGGCGAGCAGCACCGCGGCGACCACCGCGAGCAGCGCCACCAGGCCGATGATCAGCAGGGTGCGGCCGACCTCGCGGGTCACCGAGGAGCGGGGCTCCTCCACCCGGACGGTCTCGCCCTGCTCTCCCTTGGCCGTGGAGTGGATCACGTCGCCGGACGGTTTGGCCCCGACCTTGATGGGCTGCTGCCCGGGGATGCCGATCACGGCGTACTGGCCGTCGGCCATCTGGTTGCGCAGGACGTCGGCGTTGACCGTCGCCGCGCCGAGCAGCCTGCTGTCGACGATGCTGGCCAGCCGCAGCGCCTCGGAGTCGACCCGCTCCTGGGCGCTGCTGCTGATGGTGCGGGTCTCGACGATCACCAGGGAAAGGCCGAAGACGGCGATCACGACGAGCACCACGGCAAGCGTGGACTGGATCAGTCGGCGGCGCATGTCCTCCTACCTGACGAAAGTGCGGGGCGGCCGGCTCAGCTCTTCTCGAATCGGAAGCCCACGCCGCGCACGGTCGCGATGTACCGGGGGTTCGCCGCGTCGTCGCCGAGCTTCTTGCGCAGCCAGGAGATGTGCATGTCGAGGGTCTTGGTGGACGACCACCAGGTGGTGTCCCAGACCTCGCGCATCAGCTGGTCGCGGGTGACGACCCGGCCCGCGTCCCGCACGAGCACCCGGAGCAGGTCGAACTCCTTGGCGGTGAGCTGGAGCTCCTCGTCGCCCATCCACGCGCGGTGGGACTCGACGTCGATGCGCACGCCGTGCGTGGCGGGCGGCTGCTGCGGTTCGGCGGCGCCGCGCCGCAGCAGGGCACGGACACGGGCGAGCAGTTCGGCGAGCCGGAAGGGCTTGGTGACGTAGTCGTCGGCGCCCGCGTCGAGGCCGACGACGGTGTCCACCTCGTCGGCGCGCGCGGTCAGGATCAGAATGGGCACCGTGTGGCCGTCGGAGCGCAGCCGGCGGGCGACCTCCAGGCCGTCCATGCCGGGCAGCCCGAGGTCCAGCACGACCAGGTCGACACCGCCCTGCATTCCGGCGTCGAGCGCGGCGGGTCCGTCCTCACGCACCTCGACCTCGTAACCTTCCCTGCGCAGTGCGCGGGCCAGCGGCTCCGAGATGGACGCGTCGTCCTCGGCGAGCAGTACACGGGTCATGAGCCGATGGTAGTCCGCCGGCGCCGCCCGCTGGGGTGGTCCCGCGGTGTGATCGACACACGCGGTTCTTACCTTGTGGCCGGTCGGGTGCCGCCCGTGCGGATCCGCGGCAAGGACCGGTCGGCGCGGAATGCGATCCTTTGAGGCCTTGGTAATAGACCTTCGAAAGCCGGGCGAGGTTCCCGAGCGGCCTGTGATCCGTGTCTCAAGTCCTTCCATATCCGGCAGTGTCCTGCCGTATGGTGGCTTGAACGTCTGATGCACACAGGGGACCTTTGGCGATCGTCTTGACGCTGAAGGTCTCTTTTGTGAGCGGGTCGGCCCCAACCGGCCCGGGAAGAATGACCTAGGGCCGGGCCTCGTACGCGCGTCGACGCGGGCAGAGGTGTGGATCCCGGTGGCCGTCGTCCGCCGCTTCGTGATCCGGAGCGGGATCCCTCTGGGCGTGGGGTGGACCTCGGGCCTGCCGGTGCCGGCCACCCCCACCGGGCGCGTACCCGCCGAGGGCGGCGCGTCCCGATCAGCAAGGAACGACCATGGCGTCCAGCCTGACGAAGGACTCGGTCCATCCGGGCACCCCCGGTTCCGAGAAGACCTTCTTCGGCCACCCCCGCGGCCTGGCCACACTCTTCATGACCGAGATGTGGGAGCGCTTCAGCTTCTACGGTATGCGGGCCCTTCTCGTCGTGTACCTGCTCTCCGGCGGCCCCGACGCCAAGAAGGGGAGCATGAGCGGTGGGCTCGGCATGGATCTGGCCACCACCACCGCCATCTACTCCGTCTACCTGTCGATGGTGTACCTGCTCGCCATGCCCGGCGGGTGGCTGGGCGACCGTGTCTGGGGCCCCCGCAAGACGGTGGCGATCGCCGCGGTCACGATCATGGCGGGTCACGCGGTGCTGGCACTGCCCGGCGGCCAGGCGCCCTTCTTCGCCGGTCTCGCGCTGGTCGCGCTCGGCTCCGGCCTGCTGAAGGCCAACATCTCCACCATGGTCGGCCACCTCTACAAGGGTCCGGACGACCCGCGCCGCGACGGTGGCTTCACGATCTTCTACATGGGCATCAACATGGGTGCCTTCTTCGCGCCGCTGATCATCGGCACCGTCGGCCAGCAGGTCAGCTGGCACCTGGGCTTCGGCCTCGCCGCCGTGGGCATGGCGATCGGCCTCGCGGCCTTCCTCATCGGCACCCGGAACCTGAGCCCGCAGAGCAACGTCGTGCCCAAGCCGCTGGACGCCGCCGAGCGTGCCTCCTGGCTGCGCAAGGGCCTGACCTGGCTCGCCATCGCCGCCGTCTTCTACGGCATCGTCGGCTTCACCGGCCACTTCACCCTGAACTGGGCGATGATCCCGCTCACCGTCATCGGTCTGGTCATCCCGGCCGGCGTCCTGCTGCGCATCAAGCGCGACAAGGAACTGTCGGCCGTCGAGCAGTCCAGGATGACCGGCTACATCTGGTTCTTCGTCGCGGCCGCCGCCTTCTGGATGATCTACGACCAGGGCGGTTCCACGGTCCAGGCGTTCGGTGAGACCAAGACCTCCTCCTCGCTGCTGGGCTTCGACTTCCCGTCCTCCTGGTACCAGTCGCTGAACCCGGTGTTCATCATGGCCCTGGCCCCGGTCTTCGCCTGGTTCTGGCTGTGGCTGAGCCGCAAGGGCAAGGAGCCGAGCACCGTCGCGAAGTTCGCGGCCGCCCTGTTCTTCATCGGCGTCTCGTTCTTCTTCTTCCTGCTGCCGCTGGGCATGGCCAACGGTGACACCCTGGTCAGCCCGATGTGGCTGGTCGGCATCTACCTGATCCAGACCGTCGGCGAGCTGTGCCTCTCGCCGGTCGGCCTGTCGGTGACGACGAAGATGGCGCCGGCCAAGTACGCCAGCCAGATGATGGGCGTGTGGTTCCTCGCGGTCACCGCGGGCGACTCCATCACCAGCCTGCTGTCCAACCCCGCCGTGGCCGGGGTCGACCTCAGCGGCACGGGGGCGGTCGCCCTGGAGGCGGTCCTCGCCGCCCTCGCCGGTGTCGCGGTCTACATGTACCGCCGCAAGGTGCAGTCCCTGATGGGCGACGTCCACTGACGTCACCCTCCGATCGCCGAAAGGGCCGCCCCGTGAGGGGCGGCCCTTTCGTGTCGCGGTCTTCTCTGTGTCACGTTCCTGGTGCCGCGCTCCTGGTGTTGCGGTCGCCGTCGGGCCTTGCCGAGCGGCTCCGCGCTCAGGCGGGTGCCCCCAGCTCGGCCCACACTCTCTTGCCGGTGACGCCGGGGGCGCGGACGACGCCCCAGTCCAGGCACAGCCGCTGGACGATGAACATGCCGTGGCCGCCGGGGCGGCCGGCGCGGTGCGGGGTGCGCGGGGCGGGCTGGCCGGTGCCGCGGTCGGAGACCTCGATGCGGATCACCTTGTTGTCGCAGGTGATCTCCAGCTGGTCGGGGCCCTCGGCGTGCAGGCAGGCGTTGGTGACCAGTTCGGAGACGACGAGGAGTACGTCCTCCGCGGCGGCCCGCCGGTCGGCGGTCGCGGCGGGCAGCCAGCCCCACGCGTACAGCGCCTGGCGGGTGAAGTCGCGGGCGAGCGGCACGACGCCGCTCTCGCCGTCGAAGCTCAGCCTGCGGATCTGGCGACTCCCGGAGGGGGCCGCCGGCACGGCCGTCGCACCCCCTGTGGGTACCGCGCCCGTCGGCGCGTCCCCCTCGGACGCCCCGGAAGCGCCGCTGGGCTCCGGGCCGCGGTCGCCCGGCGAGTAAGACCGGGTGGTGCTCATCAGCGCTTCACCTCACCGATTCACCAGTTCACGATTCAAAAGTCACCAGTCACTTCACACGTACACGCTCGGTACGTCCGTACACACGCCGGAACCCCGGTCGCCGGCGCCCGCGAGGGCAACCGATCCACTCAGGATGTCTCCTGCCCGACCGATCGGGGGGAACACCCCCGTTTTCGGCCCGCCGCGCGTGCGCCCGGCATACGCCGGGCGCGGAATACGGAAGGGGCACGTCGACGAACCCGAGGCCGGCTCAGCCGGCCTCGTCGGCCAGGGCGTCCTCCAGGGAGTCGTGCACGGTGAAGACCGCATCCGCCCCTGTGATCTCGAACACGCGGGCCACCACCGGCAGCATCCCGGCCAGATGCACACCCCCTCCGGCCGCCTCCGCCTTCAGCCGCGCGCCCAGCAGCACGTTCAGCCCCGTGGAGTCGCAGAACTCCAGGCGCGAACAGTCCACCACCAGGCGCGAGCGCCCCTTGTCGAGGCACTCCTCGAGTGGTTCGCGCAGCAGGTCGGCCGTGTGGTGATCGAGCTCACCCGCCGGCGTCACGACGGCACTGGAGCCCTCTTGCCGCACCTCCACCAGAAGCCGGCCCGACTGTGCGCTGCCGACCGTCCCGCGGTCCATGCCGTCTCTCTCTCCCGGGGTCTTGGCTGCTGACTGACGCCCTCGAACACTACGCCTTCCCTCACCGCTCCGACAGCCGAACATCCGCACACAAACGGACATACCCCCACATAAGGAACTTGCGGCGGTGTTGGGAAAGCGGGTAGGGCTAGTAGAGACCCGCAACCGACACGGCCGGCTTTGGAGGCGCCGCACACCGCAGTGCACGAATTGGCTTCGGCAGCCATATGCCGAGAACGATGGAGGACATCATGTCACCCCGGCTCGACGCATCGCATACCCCGATGGCGACGTCGGCATCCCCAGCGGAGCACCTGGATCCCATCGAGTTCCACGACGTACGCGCCGAGCGGGCCGATCAGGCCGACGCACTGGCCGGACTCCCGGACATCCCCCCGTACGACGAAGTGGCCCCCGACGACGCCCGGGCCTTGTCCAAGGCCCTCTTCGAGCGACTGGAGTCCCTCGAGGAAGGCACCCACGCCTACTCGTACGTCCGCAACACGCTCGTCGAGCTCAACCTCGCGCTCGTCAAGTTCGCCGCCTCCCGCTTCCGCTCCCGCAGCGAGCCGATGGAGGACATCATCCAGGTCGGCACCATCGGGCTGATCAAGGCGATCGACCGGTTCGAACTGTCCCGGGGCGTGGAGTTCCCGACGTTCGCGATGCCCACCATCATCGGGGAGATCAAGCGCTTCTTCCGCGACACCTCGTGGTCCGTGCGCGTCCCGCGCCGGCTCCAGGAACTGCGCCTCGACCTCGCCAAGGCCGGTGACGAACTGGCCCAGCGGCTCGACCGCGCCCCGACGGTCGCCGAACTCGCCGAACACCTCGGCCTGTCCAACGACGAGGTGGTGGAAGGCATGGCCGCCTCGAACGCCTACACCGCGTCGTCACTGGACGCCCAGCCCGAGGACGACGACTCCGAGGGCGCCCTCGCGGACCGCATCGGCTACGAGGACCACGGGCTCGAAGGCATCGAGTACGTCGAGGCGTTGAAGCCGCTGATCGCCCAACTGCCCTCCCGCGACCGGAAGATCCTGTCCCTGCGGTTCGTGGCCAATATGACCCAGTCGGAGATCGGCGAGGAACTCGGCATCTCGCAGATGCACGTCTCCCGGCTGCTCTCCCGGACGCTCGGACAACTGCGCAAGGGCCTGACACTCGAAGAGTGACGGCGTGACGGGGTGACGAGGCGAAGGGGACGTTTCCGTCCGGTGCCGTCGGTGGCGCCGGGCGGACCACGCCCCCCCAGCGCCTCGGCACGTCCGGGGCGCGTGCGGGGCATATGCCGAGAAGCCCACCGTCGTGGCGACGTTGTCCCGGGAAACCTTGGGCAACCTCTTTCCCCCGGGGCCCGCTTCCCCCACTATGGGTCACCCCCATACCGGCCGGTACGTCCGGAGTCCGGCCATGCCACCGGGGGTGCGAGGAGGGCGGGTCAATGGCTCGGGCCGACGGGAGCGACGACGGCGTCGAGACCGGGGACACGGGCGGGGGACCGCACGCGGACGCCTCCGACACACGGCTCACCGAACTGCTGCGCGCCGACACCGCGACCGTCTGTCCGGCGCTGCGCGAACTGCGCGCCCGCCACCTACCCCGGGTCCTCGCCCACGCCCGGCACTGCACCGCCGGCGAGTCGGCCGCCCGTCAACTCGCGGCCCAGGCGTTCACCCTCGCCGCCCGCGAGGCGGCGCGCGGTGCGGAGCCGGGCGTCCCGATCCGGCTGCGCCTGCTGCTGCTCACCGCCCGGCTGACCGCCGCCTGGGCGCGCGACGAGCGGTCCGGCGGCGTGGACGCCGGGCTGCTGCTGGTCCTGAACACGGCCGGCCCCGAGGGTCCCGTACCACCCCTGCTCGCCGCCTTCCGGTCGCTGCCGACCCGCGTCCAGGGCCTGGTCTGGTACGGGATCGTGGAGCAGGAACCCGAGGAGCGGACCGCCGGGTTCCTCGGTCTCACCCGCCAGGACGTGGTGCACGGCACCCCGCAGGCGCTCAAGGCGTTGGCCCAGGCCTGTCTGAGGGCGCGTCTGGCCGCCTCGGACGACCCGCGCTGCGGCGACTTCCGCCGGCTCATCGAGGAGGCGGTACGGCCGGACCACCCCCGCGCGAGCCTGGACCTGCACGCCCACATGGCGCGCTGCGACCACTGCTCGGCGGCGTTCGAGGAGCAGTCCGCCCTGCGCGACCACCCACGCACCGCGGTGGCCGAGGGCCTGCTGCCCTGGGGTGGCGCCGCCTACGTCGCACGGCGTCCGGCCGATCCGCCTCCGGGAGCCCGGGCGCGGGCCGCCGCCCGGCCGCCCTCCCGCCGCTACGCGCTGGCCTCGGCGGCGCTCGGCGTGGCCCTCACGCCGTTGCTGCTGTTCCTGCTCACCTCGAACGACGGCACACCGCACCAGCGGGCCGCGGGCGCAGTGACCGTGCCCACGCCGCCGGTGCGGGTCACGGTGACGGCCACGGTGTCGGCGACCCCACCCGCGCCCTCCCCGTCCGCGACCTCCCGGCCGCCCTCCCGGCATCCGGCCCCCGAACCGACGCCGCGCCACTCCCGGACGGCGCGCCCGAAGCCGCCGCCCGGCCCGTCGCCCTCGCCGGTGCATCCGCCCGGCGCGGCCTACGCGCAGATGGTGAACGCCGCCTCGGGCCGCTGCCTGGACGTGGCCGGCGACTTCGACAACGGCACGGACGTCGTCACCGCCCCGTGCGGGACCGCGTCCAGCCAGCGCTGGCGGTTCGACGCCTCGCGCCAGGTGCTCCAGTCGGCGGCGGACCCCGATTTCTGCCTGGACAGCCGCGGCTCCGTGGACAACGGCGTCGGCATCTGGAGGTGCTCGTCGGTCGACGGCAGGAACGGCCGCAACCTGCGCTTCACCGTCGACCCGGACGGCGTGATCCGCCCGGACATCGCCACCGGGACCGCCCTCACCCCGCACCCGGACGGCTACCTCTCCCTCGACCCGCGCGGCGGAGGTACGGCGCAGAAGTGGCGGGCGGGCAGCGCCTGACCTGACCCGCGCGGGGACCAGGGCCGGGACCCGGACGGCCGGCGGGGCGCCTTCCGTCGGCCTCCTGCGGCTCGGTTCGCCGGACAGGCCCTGCTCAGACCTCGCGTACGCCGCGCCGCCAGACCTGGGTGACCAGCGGAACGCCCGGCCGGTAGGCCAGGTGGACGTGGCTGGGCGCGTCCAGGACCGCGAGGTCGGCGCGGGCGCCCGGGGACAGACGGCCGACATCCTCGCGGCGCAGAGCCCTCGCACCGCCCGCCGTGGCCGCCCAGACCGCCTCGTCCGGGGTCATGCCCATGTCCCGTACGGCGAGCGCGACGCAGAAGGGCACCGAGGAGGTGAACGACGAGCCGGGGTTGCAGTCGGTGGACAGGGCCACCGTGACACCCGCGTCGAGGAGGCGGCGGGCGTCGGGCCACTGGGCGCGGGTGGAGAACTCGGCGCCGGGCAGGAGCGTGGCGACCGTGTTCCCGTTCGCCAGCGCGTCCACGTCCGCGTCGGTCAGGTGGGTGCAGTGGTCGGCGCTGGCCGCGTCCAGTTCGACGGCGAGCTGGACGCCGGGGCCGTAGGTGAGCTGGTTGGCGTGGATGCGCGGGAGCAGGCCCTTGGCCTTGCCCGCGGTGAGGATCGCCCGGGCCTGGTCGCCGTCGAAGGCGCCCTTCTCGCAGAAGACGTCGATCCAGCGGGCGTGCGGGGCGCAGGCGTCCAGCATCTCCCCGGTGACCAGGGCGACGTACGCCGCCGGGTCCTCGGCGTAGTCCGGGGAGACGATGTGGGCGCCGAGGTAGGTGACCTCGTCGGTGTGCGCGGCGGCGATGCGCAGGGCGCGGGCCTCGTCGGCGACGGTGAGGCCGTAGCCGGACTTGGTCTCGAAGGTGGTCGTGCCCTGGCGCAGGGCCTCGGCGAGGTAGTGGGTGAGGTTGGCCTCCAGCTCCGCGTCGGTGGCGGCGCGGGTGGCGGCGACCGTGGTGCGGATGCCGCCCGCGCTGTAGGCCCGGCCGGACATGCGGGCGTTGAACTCCTCGGTGCGGTCGCCCGCGAAGACCAGGTGGGAGTGGGAGTCGACGAAGCCGGGGATCACCGCCCGGCCGCCGGCGTCGACCCGGTTGTCAGTGGCGGGTGCTTTGCTGGATTCACCGGTCCACGCGACGCGGTCGCCCTCGATGACGACGGCCGCGTCCCGGACCAGTCCGAGGGGGGATCCGTCACCGAGGGAGGGGTCGTTGGTGACCAGCGTGGCGATGTTGGTGATGGCGGTGCTGCTCATGGTGTCCTCAGGGGTGACGGGGGGATTCATCCGCGCAGTGCCTCGACGGCGCCTGCCAGCGCCGACGGCACGTCGGGTACGAGGGTGTGGGCGCCGTCCCGCACGATGTGCCGACCGGCCACGACCGTATGGCGTACGTCCGCGGCGGTCGCCGCGAATACGGCCGTCTCGGCGCCGAGCCTGGGCAGCGTCCCCGCTGTCCTGACCGAGTCCAGCGCGATCGTCGTGAAGTCGGCGAGGGCGCCGGGGGTGAGGCTGCCGGCGTCGGACCAGCCGAGGGCGGCGTGCCCGTCGGCGGTGGCGGCCCGCAGCAGGGCCGCGGCCGTCCAGTGGCCGCGGGTGCGGGTGCGCAGCCGCTCGTTCAGCTCCATCGCGCGGGCCTCTTCGAGCAGGTCGACGACGGCGTGGCTGTCGGAGCCCAGGGAGAGCGGGGAGCCGGCGCGCTGGAGGGCGGCGGCGGGCCCGATGCCGTCGGCCAGGTCCCGCTCGGTGGTCGGGCACATGCAGGTGCCGGTGCCGGATCCGCCGAGCAGGGCGATGTCCTCGTCGCTCAGGTGGGTGTTGTGCACGCCGGTCGTGCGCGGGCCGAGGACGCCGTGGTCGGCCAGCAGCCGGGCCGGGGAACAGCCGTGGGCGGCCTGGCAGGCGTCGTTCTCGGCGGTCTGCTCCGACAGGTGCACATGGAGCGGGGCCCGCCGCTCCTCGGCCCACCGCGCCACCGTCGCCAGTTCCCGCGCGGGCACGGCCCGTACGGAGTGCACGGCGGCACCGATCCGCGCGTGATCCCGTTCCTTGAGAACTGAGCAGCGTTCGGCCCAGGCCTCGGCCGTCCCGTCGGAGAAGCGGAGCTGGTGGGTGTCGGGCGGCTGACCGAATCCGGAGGACAGGTAGCAGGTGTCGAGGAGGGTGATGCGGATTCCGGCTTCGGCGGCGGCCTCGATCAGGGCCTCGCCCATCGCGTTCGGGTCGGCGTACCGAGCGCCTCCCGGAGCGTGGTGGACGTAGTGGAACTCGCCGACGGCGGTGATGCCGGCCAGCGCCATCTCGGCGTACACCGCGCGGGCCAGCGCGTGGTACGTCTCGGGGGTGAGCCGGTCGGCGGTGGAGTACATGACCTCGCGCCAGGTCCAGAACGTCCCGGAGCCGACCTGGACGGTGCCGCGCAGAGCCCGGTGGAAGGCGTGGCTGTGCGCGTTGGCGAGTCCCGGGATCGTGAGTCCCCGCAGCACCTCGGCTCCCGGCGGCGGGACGGGCACGCCGCTGCGGACGGCCGCGATGCGGCCGCCGCGCACGTCGAGCGCCACGCCCGGCTCGATGGGGGTCCCCCCTGCTCGAGCGCCGTCGAGAGCTGGGGGGAGGGTGCCGAGCCAGGCCTGCTCCAGCCAGTACGTCCGCGTCTGCTCGGTGGGGGTCACGTGCAGGCCAGCCCTTCCAGTACGTCGGCGAGCGCGCGCACCCCGGCCACGCAGTCGTCCTCGGCCGCGAACTCGGCCGGGGAGTGCGAGACACCGGTGGGGTTGCGCACGAACAGCATGGCGGTCGGGACGCTCCCGGACAGGATTCCGGCGTCGTGTCCGGCACCCGTGCCGAGCACCGGCACCTTAAGGTCGGTGTCCGTGCCCAGGAGGCGGGCGAGCTCGTCGCGCAGGGCGTGGTCGAACTCGACGACGGGCGTGAAGGACTCGCGGACCACGTCCAGGTCGACGCCGTGCGCCGCGGCGTACTCGCGGGCCGCCTTCTCGACGCCGGTGACCACGGTGTCCAGGGTCGCCTGGTCGGCGGCGCGGGAGTCGAGCCAGCCGCGCACCAGGGACGGGATCGCGTTGACGCCGTTCGGCTCGACGGCGATCTTGCCGAAGGTGGCGACGGCACCGGCGAGCGTCGCCTCGCGCCGGGCGGCGAGCACGGTCTCGGCGTACGACAGCATCGGGTCGCGCCGGTCGACGAGCCGGGTGGTGCCCGCGTGGTTGGCCTCGCCCCGGAAGTCGAACCGCCACCGCCCGTGCGGCCAGATGGCGCTGGCCACGCCGACGCGGTCGCCGGTCAGGTCGAGGGCGCGTCCCTGCTCGACGTGCAGTTCGACGAAGGCGCCGATGCGCGCGAGCCGCTCCGGGTCGGGGCCGATGGCGTCGGGGTCGTACCCGGCGGCCTCCATGGCCCGGGGCAGCGTGACCCCGTCGGCGTCGGTGAGCCGATGCGCCTGCTCGACGGTGAGCTGCCCGGCGGTCAGCCGCGAGCCGGTGCAGGCCAGCCCGAAGCGGGCGCCCTCCTCGTCGCCGAAGTTGACGACGGCCAGCGGCTTGGTGAACCGCGCGTTCCGGCCGCGCAGTTCGTCGAGGGCGGCGAAGGAGGACACGACGCCCAGGGGCCCGTCGAAGGCCCCACCGTCGGGCACGGAGTCGAGGTGCGACCCGGTGACCACGGCGTCCCCGGCCGCGGGGTCCCCGAGCCAGGCCCACTGGTTGCCGTTGCGGTCGACCTCGTAGGCCAGCCCGCGGTCCTCGGCCTGCCGCCGGAACCAGGCCCGGCACTCGGCGTCGGCCGCGGTCCAGGCGAATCGCCGGTAGCCGCCGGACTCGGGGTGGCGCCCGATGGGGAGCAGCTCCCGCCACATCGTGTGGAAGGAGTCGCCCACGGCGGGCGACGGGGTCCGCGTCGCGGCCGGGCGGACCTCGCTCGGGTCGGCCGGATGCCGCGTCACGCCTCCTCACCCTCGCGCATGGGCACGCGCACTCCGCGTTCGCCGGCCACCGACTCCGCGATGTCGTACCCGGCGTCCACGTGCCGGATCACGCCCATGCCGGGGTCGTTGGTGAGCACCCGCCGGATCTTCTCCCCGGCGAGCGCGGTGCCGTCGGCGACCGTCACCTGCCCGGCGTGGATGGACCGTCCCATGCCGACGCCGCCACCGTGGTGGATCGACACCCACGACGCGCCCGACGCCACGTTCACCATCGCGTTCAGCAGCGGCCAGTCGGCGATCGCGTCGGAGCCGTCGAGCATGGCCTCGGTCTCCCGGTACGGGGAGGCGACGGAGCCGCAGTCGAGGTGGTCGCGGCCGATCACGATCGGCGCCTGGAGCTCACCGCTCGCGACCATGTCGTTGAACCGCTCGCCCGCCTTGTCGCGCTCGCCGTAGCCGAGCCAGCAGATGCGCGCGGGCAGGCCCTGGAAGTGGACGCGCTCGCCGGCCATCTTGATCCAGCGCGCCAGGGACTCGTTCTCGGGGAACAGCTCCAGGATCGCCTTGTCGGTCTTGGCGATGTCGGACGCCTCACCCGACAGCGCGGCCCAGCGGAACGGGCCCTTGCCCTCGCAGAACAGCGGCCGGATGTAGGCGGGGACGAACCCGGGGAAGGCGAACGCCCGCTCGTACCCGGCGAGCTGGGCCTCGCCGCGGATCGAGTTGCCGTAGTCGAAGACCTCGGCGCCGGCGTCCATGAAGCCGACCATGGCCTCGACGTGCCGGGCCATGGCCTCGCGGGCCCGGGTGGTGAAGCCGGCCGGGTCCTTGGCGGCGGCGTCGGCCATGTCCTCGAAGTCGACGCCCAGCGGGAGGTAGGCCAGCGGGTCGTGGGCGGAGGTCTGGTCGGTGACGATGTCGATGGGCGCGCTCATCGCGAGCAGCTGCGGGACGAGCTCGGCCGCGTTGCCGAGGACGCCGATGGACAGGGCCTTGCGCTGGTCGCGGGCCTCCACGGCCAGCTGGAGGGCCTGCTCCAGGGAGTCGGCCTTCACGTCGAGGTAGCGGTGCTCGATACGCCGCTCGATGGCACGCGGGTCGCAGTCGATGCAGATGGCCACGCCGTCGTTCATGGTGACTGCGAGGGGCTGGGCGCCGCCCATGCCGCCGAGGCCGGCGGTCAGGGTGATCGTCCCGGCGAGCGTGCCGCCGAACTTCTTCGCGGCGACGGCGGCGAAGGTCTCGTAGGTGCCCTGGAGGATGCCCTGGGTGCCGATGTAGATCCAGGAGCCGGCGGTCATCTGGCCGTACATGGTCAGGCCGAGGGCCTCCAGGCGGCGGAACTCCTCCCAGTTGGCCCAGTCGCCGACGAGGTTGGAGTTGGCCAGCAGCACGCGCGGGGCCCACTCGTGGGTCTGCATGACACCGACCGGGCGGCCGGACTGGACGAGCATGGTCTCGTCGGCCTTGAGGGTCCGCAGCGTGCGGACCATGGCGTCGAAGGAGCGCCAGTCGCGGGCCGCCTTGCCGGTGCCGCCGTAGACGACGAGCTTGTCGGGGTGCTCGGCCACCTCGGGATCGAGGTTGTTCTGGAGCATCCGCAGGGCGGCTTCCTGCTGCCATCCCAGGGCGCTCAGTTCCGTACCGCGCGGTGCTCGTACGGGGCGGGGTCCTGACATGGTCTGCCTCCTGGTGGGTGCTCCCGGCGGATTGTTACTGCGGCTATTCACATCCTGGCGTGATGAATAGAGCTAGTCAATACATGTGCACGGGCCGGGCCGCACGACCGGCGGATGTTTGGCCCGCTCCAGGTCAGGAAGGCAGGACCTGAAGACACACCGACGGGACCGGGGGACGCGGCATGGACGACGGCATGAACGACGGCATGGACGACGGCATGGACGACGGCATGGACCAGAACCACGGCGACAGGATCGGCGAGGCGGACCGCGAGCGGGCGGTGCGACGGGACGAGGCGGTGCGGGCCGCGGTGGCGCAGGGGCTGCTCGGCCCCGGCTCCCCCATCGTGGGCCTGCTCGACGTCACCGGCATCCGGGAGTCCGCGGCGGCGCTCCGGGCGGCGTTCGAGGCGGTGCTGGCGCCGGGGACTCCGGTGCTGCACGCCTTCGCGGTCAAGGCGACCCCGCTCGTGCCCGTCCTGCGGCTGCTGCACGAGGAGGGCATCGGCGCCGAGGTGGCGAGCCCGGGGGAACTGGCGCTGGCACGGGCGGCCGGGATGCCGCCCGCCCGCACCGTCCTGGACTCACCCGCCAAGACGCCGGCCGAACTGCGCGAGGCACTGGAACTCGGTGTCGCCGTCAACGCGGACAACCCGCAGGAGCTGGCCCGCATCGACGCCCTCGTGGGCTCCGCCACCCCTCGCTCGCCGCTCGGGATACGGGTGAATCCGCAGGTCGGCGGAGGTTCCATCGAGGCACTGTCGACGGCCACGGCGACCTCGAAGTTCGGGGTGGCGCTACGCGACGAGGGCGCCCGCGAGTGGGTCGTGCGGGCGTATCTGGACCGCCCGTGGCTGACCCGGCTGCACGCCCACACCGGGTCCCAGGGCATCCCGCTCTCCCTGATGGCGCAGGGCGTGGCGCGGACGTACGAACTCGCCGAGGAGATCAACGCGCGCGCGGGGCGGCGGCAGATCGACACCCTCGACATCGGCGGCGGGCTGCCGGTGAACTTCGGCTCCGAGGCGACCGCGCCGACGTACGCGCGGTACGCGCGGCTGCTGCGCGAGGCGGTGCCGGGGCTGTGCGAGGGGCGGTACGGGCTGGTGACCGAGTTCGGGCGGTCGCTGCTGGCCAAGCAGGGCACGATGGTGGCCCGGGTGGAGTACACCAAGAGCGCCGGGGGGCGGCCGGTCGCCGTGACCCACGCGGGCGTGCAGGTCGCGACGCGCACGGTCTACGTGCCGGAGGCCTGGCCGCTGCGCCTGGCCGCGTACGACGCGAAGGGGCGGCCCAAGCCGGGACCCGAGGTGGTGCAGGACGTGGCCGGGCCCGCCTGCTTCGCGGGCGACCTGCTCGCCGAGGCCCGCGCGCTCGCCCCGCTCGAACCGGGCGACCACGTGGCGGCGCTGGACACCGGGGCCTACTACTTCGCCCACCACTACGCCTACAACTCCCTGCCCCGGCCCGGGGTTTACGGCTACGTCCCGGACGGCCACGGGGGTGCCGCCTTCGCGGTCGTGCGCGAGCCGCAGCCGGTCGAGGAGATCGTGGCCGAGTCAGGAGGGGCGCACGCGTCGGCGCTCACCACCCTGCGCGCACCCGAGCGCGCTTGAGGCGCGCCGAAGACACGGCGAGCCCCGCCTGAAACCCGGTTCAGTCGACCCACATTAGCCCCTCGGTCGCATGTTCCACCGGAAAATGCCGTAACCCTCACCACCGACGTACACCGTGCGTAGCGTCGGCATCACTCAGCCGAACCCCCGGTGGGAGAGGAACAACGGTGCCCGGAATCGACGAGTGCCTACTGGAAGCCATGCGGCTGCCCGGTGCCAGAGGCGCCGCGCTGGTCGACTGGACGAGCGGACTTGCCCTGGGCACCGTCGGGGAGTCCCCGGGCGGCGACCACGAGACCACCGCGGCGGAGGCCGCCGAACTGGCCCGGCTGGCCGCCGAGCACGGCGCCTTCGCCGCCGCCGAGGACCCCGACGGCGAGCGTCCCCCGGTGGAGGACCTGATCGTCAGCAACCGCGACAGCTACCACCTGCTGCGGTTCGTGGACACGTCCTTCGACAGCAGCGTGTTCCTGCACCTGTGGCTGACCCGCGCCGAGGGCAACCTCGCCCTGGCCCGCATACGCCTGGGCGAGATGGCCGAGCGGCTGGTGCTGGGATGACCGTGGTCGACACCCCGCCCCCACCCCAGCTGCCGGTGCGCAGCAAGCCGGCCGCCGACGACGCGGCCTGGGGCGGCCTCTCGCCGATGCTGACCCGGCTCGCCGCCGAGCACGCCACCGGCGTCCTGGTCCGCGAACACGGCACGCTCCACCTCGCCGAGGGCCGTGTGGTGCACGCCGAGAGCCCCCTGAGCCCCGGCCTGGACCTGCTGCTCACCGCCCACGGCACAGTGACGGCCGAGGCGTGGCGGGACGCGGTCACCCGCGCCGACGACCGGCACGGCGCCGCACGCCTGCTGCTGGACGGCGGCCATCTGGCCGAGGGCGCCCTGGAGCTGTGCCACCTGGGCGCGCTCCACGACGCCGCCTACTTCGCGCTCGCCCCGAGCAGCACCCCGGGCCGGTTCCGCTACGGCATCGCCCACCCGCTCGGCCCCGTCCTGCCGGTCCCGGTGGCCGCCCTGGAGCGCGAGATCCTGCGCCGCCGCGAGCTGCTGCACCGCGTCTGGCCCGACGCCGCGCCGGACAGCGCCCCGCTGGTGCGGACGCACGCCGCCGCGGCACCGAAGTTGACGCCCCGCCAGCGGAAGCTCCTGGAGCGGGTCGACGGCACCCACACGGCCACCGACCTGGCCCGGGAGCTGGGCCGGCAGGCGTTCCACACCCTGGTGGACGTACGGCGTCTGGCGGCCGCGGGGCTCGTCGCGCCGGTCGTCGCGCCACGGGACGCGCCCGTACCGGACGGCGCCGGACAGACCCCCGCGCTCGCCGACCGGCTGGCGTACACCACCGACCCCCACATCACGCTGCTGAAGAGGCTCAGGGATGCGCTGGAGGCCCTTTGAAAGGAGACACCGGATGGCAGCCGAGCCCGAGATCCTGGACGAGCTACGCCGGCTCAGAGCCCGGGTACCCCAGCTCACCGGCGCCCTCGCCGCCAGTGTCGACGGCCTCGTACTGGCCCACGACACCCCCGGCGTGGAGCCGGAGAGCGTGGCGGCACTCACCGCGACCGCGCTCGGCGTCGCCGTGCGCATGTCGGACGTGACCGGCCTGGGCGATCTGCGCGAACTGCTCGTGCGGGGCGTCCACGGCTATGTCGCGACCTACGCGGCGGGCCGCACCGCGGTGCTGACCCTGCTCGCCCAGGACCGCGTCAACGTCGGCCGCCTCCATCTGGAGGGCCGCCGTGCGGGCGCCCGCATCGGGGAACTGGTCGACGCCGAGGCGGCCGACGCTTCCGGCAGGACGCCCGCGAAAGCCGTGAAACCGGCCACCAGGACCGGCACCGCACGGACCAGAACCACCCGCGCGCCACGCACCACTGCCACCAACGCGCGTACCACCACTGACAGTTGACAGAACAAGGAGACCCGGCCATGGCCAACACCGAGACCTGCCTGAAGGAAGCGCTCGCCTCCATCGAGGGAGCGACAGGCGTCGCGCTCGTCGACTACACCAGCGGCATGGCGCTGGGCACGATGGGCGGCAGCAAGAGTTTCGACCTGAACGTCGCCGCCGCGGGCAACACGGATGTCGTACGGGCCAAGATGCGCACCATGGAGCACCTCGGCCTCAAGGCGCAGATCGAGGACATCCTGATCACCCTGAGCGACCAGTACCACCTGATCCGCCTGATCAGCGGGCGCGGCGGGAACGGCCTGTTCCTCTACCTCGTCCTCGACGCCAAGCGGGCCAACCTGGCGATGGCCCGCCACCAGCTGAAGAGGATCGAGGAAGACCTGGAGGTCTGACCCGGCCCGCCGGACAGGCCCCTGGACCTTTCCTAGTGCCCGACAGGCAACGTCTGCCCCGTCGCGACGCCCGGCACGCCCTCTCACCGCACCGGCCGAAAGCCCAAGTACGTCCAGTACGAGGACTTCCGGCCGGCACTCCCCAAGCTCTTCGAGCAGGGGGACCCCCAGAGCACGCACCGGACGCCGCTCCTTTACGGGCAAACGTTGCCTGCCGCGGCACTAGCCGAGCGCCGCGGTGCGGCGGCGTGCTCCGCCCGGGGCCGCGTCGCCCGCTGCGAGGCCGGTACCGCGGTAGCCCCGCACCGCCTTGCCCGCGGGATGCCCGCCCCGCTTGCCCAGCCAGTCGACGCGCACCCACAGCAGTGTGTCCTCGGCCCGCTCCAGCCGCCCGAGCCAGGCGGCCTTGAGCCACAGCCCCACACCGGCGCCGGCCAGCAGCAGGCCGCCGGCCGCGGGCAGGGCGAAGGAGCCGCCCAGCGCGGCCAGGAAGGCCGGGGCGAACCACCAGCGGTGCCCCCGGCGCCAGACGCGGACGCTCACCGCCCGGTCCTGGAGCACGTCGTGGCGTCCGGCCCGGGCGGCGCCCCGGGCAAGGGCCCGGTAACGCCGACGCCGGGCACAGCCCACGACGGCCGCCGTCACCAGGAACAGCGCGGCCCCCGCCAGGACCCCGATCCGGCGCCCGGTCAGCCCCGGCACCAGCACGCCGATCCCCGCCGCGAACACCCCGAGCCACCACAGCGGCGCGGCTCCGGCCCGCACCACGACGGCCACCCGGGCCAGGCCCTGACCTCCCCGACCTGTGCGACCAGCGCGCGCCATGCCCTGCCTCCTCGTCGTCCCCGCACCCTCGTTCGGGCGGGCAGGCTAACGAGCGTTGGTGAGACGAGTCTGAGAGCGCCCGGCCCCGGGCGTCACGCCACGAGGTGTCACTCCACGAACAGCCCTCGTGCCGCCGCCCTCTGGTCGAACTCCTCCAGGCGGGCCTGCGCGTCGGGCAGGTCGTCGCACATCGCCTCCAGGAGCACCCGGCCGAGCAGCATCGGCGCACACGCGGTGTCGAAGGCGAGGCCGGTACCGACGGCGGCGGGCAGCAGCAGGTCGGAGTGCTTGGCGACCGGCGCGAAGGCCGAGTCAGCGACCGTGACGACGGTCAGTCCCGCGTCCTTGGCGTAGGCGAGGGTGTCCACGACCTCGCGCGGATGGCGCGGCAGCGCGAAACACAGCAGCGCCGAGGCGCCCGCCCGTACGGCGCCGTCGATGCGGTCCTGGATCATCGTGCCGCCCTCGTCGAGCAGCCGTACGTCCGGGTGGACCTTGCCGGCGAAGTACGCGAAGCCGTAGGCCTGGGCGGCCGCGGCCCGCAGACCGAGGACCGGCAGCGGACGTGAGGCGGCGAGCACCTGTCCCGCCCTGCGCACCGGCCGTGGATCGGCCAGCGCCTGAGCGAGGTGCCTCAGGTTCTCGATCTCGGCCTCGACCGCCTGCTGGTACTCGTTGTACGAGGCCGGCTGGGCCGCCGGTTCGGCGGGCGCGACCTCGCGCAGGTGCCGGCGCAGCGCCGGGTAGCCGTCGAAGCCCAGGGCGACCGCGAAGCGCGTCACCGACGGCTGGCTGACCCCGGCCAGTTCGGCCAGCTCGACGCTGGACAGGAAGGGCACGTCGGCGGCCCGCCGCACCATGCTGTGCGCGATGCGCCGCTGGGTCGGTGTGAGCCGGTGCCCCTCGAAGAGCGCCTGCAGCCGCGCGGCAGGGCTGTCGGTCACGCTCATGACGTGCTCCCCCTCCAGATGTCGTCGACGCCCCGGGAGGGTATCTCCTCGACCAGTTTCTATTCAGACACCAAGAACTCTGCATGAAGCCATACAGTCAGGGCAAGGGATCGACCAAGTGTTATTAAACCCGTCCAGACCTACACGGAACGCGACAATCAGTCTGCTTAGTGTGAGCAGGCCCCGTCGGTGTCGCCGGCCGCAGCCCCGGCGACACCGACGGCGGACCGCCCCCGCTCCGACAGGGGGGCTAGCACCAGTGCGGCGGGCACCCCGGCTCCCTAGCCTGGTCCGTATGACCGGAATGGACGCGCGGGACACGGACTTGAAGAAGGACCTCAACGCCTCCCTGCAAGCCCGCAGGGAGCTGGGCGAGGAGTACGAGTCCGCGCTGGTCGACTCGTTCCTGGAGAAGGTCGACCAGCGCATCGACGGGGCCGTCGAACGCCGGATGCGCCGGCAGTTCGCCGAGCAGCAGATGACGGTGGCGCGGGGCTCCCGCTCGCCGAGGGCCACCGACTCCTGGGGCGAGCGCTTCGGCTTCGGCATCGTCTCGTTGGTGCTGGCCGTGCCGCTGTCCGCGATCGGCGGCGGCGTCGCGCACCTGCCCGGCCTCATCGTCGCCTGGTTCGGGATCGTGGGCGTCAACGCCGTCCAGGCCGCCCGCACCAACCCGGGCCTGTTCACCGGCCGCCGTCGCGACCGCGCCGAGGACGACACCTGGAAGGACTGAGCGGCCGCGCCGGCCCGGCAGGAGCCGGCGGCAGCGTCCCCGGCACGACCGCGCGCGGGGCAAGGCGTATGCGCGGGGACCGCCGCACCCCCGTGACCGGGGGGCGGGACGACGGCGGTCCCCGCGAGGGACGCGGGCCGGGTCAGGACCGGGCCTTCGCGTCCGTGGCGTCCATGGAGGTCCGGGAGCCGCTCCGGAGGTCCGCGACGCCGCACGGCGCCGGCCGGGGCGGACGGCCTCCCCGGCGCTCGGCGCCCGGGAGGCGATCCCCCGCCCCTTCCGACGTCCACCAATGTGCCGGACGCGTGTTAAGCGGGTGCTGCGTGCACGTGACACGCTCGTACCGTTTCCACGACTGCCTCTCAGCCGCGGGTCACCGCACGTTCCCCGCCGGCACGCCGACCGCGGCGGCGACGCGTCAGTGCTTTCCGCCCTTGGCCAGGAAGGAGAGCAGGTCCTGACGGCTGACGACGCCGGTCGGCTTGCCCTCCACCAGCACGATCGCCGCGTCCGCCGTGCCCAGCACCGACATCAGGTCGGCGACCGGCTCGCCGGAGCCGACCTGGGGCAGCGGGGCCGACATGTGCTTCTCCAGCGGGTCCTCCAGCGCGGCCCGCTTGGTGAACAGCGCGTCCAGCAGCTCCCGCTCGACCACCGAGCCGACCACCTCGGCCGCCATGACGTCCGGGTGACCGGCGCCCGGCTTCACGATCGGCATTTGGGAGACGCCGTACTCGCGCAGCACCTCGATGGCCTCGCCGACGGTCTCGTCCGGGTGCATGTGGACCAGGGAGGGGATGGAGCCGCCCGCCTTGTCGCTCAGCACGTCGCCGACACGGGCGCTCGGGCCCTCGTCGTCCAGGAAGCCGTAGTCGGCCATCCACTCGTCGTTGAAGATCTTCGACAGGTACCCTCGCCCGCTGTCCGGCAGCAGGACCACCACGACGTCGTCCGGGCCGAGCCGCTCGGCCACCCGCAGCGCCGCGACGACGGCCATGCCGCAGGAGCCGCCGACCAGCAGGCCCTCCTCCTTGGCGAGGCGGCGGGTCATCTGGAAGGAGTCCTTGTCGGAGACGGCGACGATCTCGTCGGCCACGCTCCGGTCGTAGGCGGTCGGCCAGAAGTCCTCACCGACGCCCTCGACGAGGTAGGGCCGCCCGGAGCCGCCGGAGTACACCGAGCCCTCCGGGTCGGCACCGATGACCTGGACCTTGCCGTCGCTGGCGTCCTTCAGGTAGCGGCCGGTGCCGGAGATGGTGCCGCCGGTGCCGACGCCGGCCACGAAGTGGGTGATCCGCCCCTCGGTCTGCTCCCACAGCTCGGGACCGGTGGAGTGGTAGTGCGACAGCGGGTTGTTCGGGTTCGAGTACTGGTCGGGCTTCCAGGCTCCGGGGGTCTCACGGACCAGCCGGTCGGAGACGTTGTAGTAGGAGTCGGGGTGCTCCGGCGCGACGGCCGTCGGGCACACGACCACTTCGGCGCCGTACGCGCGCAGCACGTTGATCTTGTCCGTGGAGACCTTGTCCGGGCACACGAAGATGCACTTGTAGCCCTTCTGCTGGGCCACGATGGCCAGTCCCACACCGGTGTTCCCACTGGTCGGCTCGACGATCGTGCCACCGGGCTTGAGCTCCCCGCTCTGCTCGGCCGCCTCGATCATGCGCAGGGCGATGCGGTCCTTCACGGAGCCGCCGGGGTTGAAGTACTCGACCTTCGCCAGGACGGTCGCCTTGATCCCCTCGGCGACGCTGTTGAGCCGCACCAGCGGGGTGTTGCCGACGAGGCTGATCATCGAGTCGTGGAATTGCACCGTTGTCTCCGGTTGCTGCAAAAGATGTGGTCGTAGTGTGCCGCCAGCCTAAGGCCAGGGGGGACCGTCCGGGGTGGGCGTTCACTCCCCGTCGAGATTGGACGACGGTCCGTACGGGGCAAGGAGTGGATGTACGGCTACGAGGAGGTGCCGGCGGGCATGACGAACATGTCGAGGGCGAGAGTGGCCCGGCGGATCGCGGCCGGTGCCGCGTACGGCGGCGGCGGCATCGGTCTGGTCGGTGCCGCGGCCGTCGGTCTGCTGCTGGCCGAGGTGCAGATGGCCAAGCGTCACGTGGGCAACGGCTCGGACAACCACGTGCCCGTCGCGGACGGACTGTACGGCCGTGCCTACGACACCCCCGGCGAGCCGCCGCTGAGCCTGGTGATGCTCGGCGACTCCACGGCCGCGGGACAGGGCGTGCACCGGGCCGGGCAGACGCCGGGCGCGCTGCTGGCGTCGGGCCTGGCGGCGGTGGCGGAACGTCCGGTGCGGATGCGCAACGTGGCGCAACCCGGTGCCCGGTCGGACGACCTGGACCGCCAGGTGGCGCTGGTGCTGGGCGACCCGGAGCGGGTGCCGGACATCTGCGTGATCATGGTCGGGGCGAACGACGTGACCAACCGGATGCCGCCGACGCGCTCGGTGCGCCACCTGTCGGCGGCGGTGCGGCGGCTGCGCACGGCGGGCGCCGAGGTCGTCGTGGGCACCTGCCCGGACCTCGGCACGATCGAGCCGGTCCAGCAGCCCCTGCGGTGGGTGGCCCGGCGGGCCTCGCGTCAGCTGGCGGCGGCGCAGACGATCGGGGCGGTGGAGCAGGGGGGCCGGACCGTGTCGCTGGGCGACCTGCTGGGTCCGGAGTTCGCGGCGAACCCGCGGGAGCTGTTCGGTCCGGACAACTACCACCCCTCCGCGGAGGGGTACGCGACGGCGGCGATGGCGGTGCTGCCGACGGTGTGTGCGGCGCTGGGCCTGTGGCCGGCGGAGGAGGAGCGTCCGGACGTGTCCCGGAGCGAGGGCTTCCTGCCGGTGGCACGGGCGGCGGCCGAGGCCGCGTCGCAGGCGGGCACGGAGGTCACGGCGGCACTGCCGACCGGTCCGCGCGGACCGTGGGCCCTGCTCAAGCGGCGCCGGCGGCGCCGGGTCCCGGAGCCCGATCCGGCCTCTTCCGGCCCGTCCGAGGACGCCCCTCAGTTCGAGGAGCTGGGGGGAGTCTGAGGGCGGCCCGAGAGCGAACCCGGCCGCGTGGGGGAAGCGAACAGGGAAAGCAAGCGCTTAGAAAATTGCGGTCAGGGTCACACCCCGGTTGGAGTGACCCCGGCCGTACGTACGGGTAACTTCCAAGCAGCCCGCCCGTCATCGACCACGCGGCCGCCCGGTCGCCCGACCACCGCCCTCCACGAGCGTTGCGCGCCGCCCTATCGACATGGAGTCGTGATGCCCGAAGCCGTCATCGTCTCGACTGCCCGCTCCCCCATCGGCCGCGCCTTCAAGGGCTCCCTCAAGGACCTGCGCCCCGACGACCTCACCGCCACGATCATCCAGGCGGCGCTCGCGAAGATCCCCGAGCTGGACCCCCGGGACATCGACGACCTGATGCTCGGCTGCGGCCTGCCCGGCGGCGAGCAGGGCAACAACCTCGGCCGGATCGTCGCCGTGCAGATGGGGATGGACCACCTGCCCGGCTGCACCATCACCCGCTACTGCTCCTCGTCGCTCCAGACCTCCCGGATGGCCCTGCACGCGATCAGGGCCGGCGAGGGCGACGTGTTCGTCTCGGCCGGCGTCGAGATGGTCTCCCGGTTCACCAAGGGCAACTCCGACAGCCTGCCGGACACGCACAACCCGCTGTTCGCCGAGGCGGAGGCCCGTACCGCGGCCAGGGCCGAGCAAGGCGGCTCGACCTGGCACGACCCGCGCGAGGACGGCCTGGTCCCGGACGCCTACATCGCGATGGGCCAGACCGCGGAGAACCTGGCCCGCCTCAAGGGCGTCACCCGCCAGGACATGGACGAGTTCGGCGTGCGTTCGCAGAACCTCGCCGAGGAGGCCATCAAGAACGGCTTCTGGGAGCGGGAGATCACCCCGGTGACGCTGCCCGACGGCACCGTGATCGGGAAGGACGACGGCCCGCGCCCCGGCGTGACCATGGAGGGCGTGGCCGGCCTCAAGCCCGTCTTCCGCCCGGACGGCCTGGTCACCGCCGGCAACTGCTGCCCGCTCAACGACGGCGCCGCCGCGGTCGTCATCATGTCCGACACCAAGGCCCGCGAGCTGGGCCTCACCCCGCTCGCCCGGATCGTCTCCACCGGCGTGTCCGCCCTGTCCCCGGAGATCATGGGCCTGGGTCCGGTCGAGGCGTCCCGGCAGGCCCTGAAGCGGGCCGGACTGACCGTCGGCGACATCGACCTGGTCGAGATCAACGAGGCCTTCGCCGCCCAGGTGATCCCCTCCTACCGCGACCTCGGCATCGACCTGGACAGGCTGAACGTCAACGGCGGCGCGATCGCGGTGGGCCACCCCTTCGGCATGACCGGCGCACGCATCATGGGCACACTCGTCAACTCCCTCCAGTTCCACGACAAGCAGTTCGGCCTGGAGACGATGTGCGTGGGCGGCGGCCAGGGCATGGCGATGGTCATCGAACGCCTCAGCTGACGCATCACTCCACAATGGCCATTTGAGAGACCGTCAGTGGCCGCTTTACCACCCGCTGTGACCGAATGGCCCGGAATCCAAGAAACCTCTTGGTTCCGGGCCATTTTGTGATCCAATCTCCCTCAGGATGTGACCTATCTCCCTCACTGGAGAGGTTTACGCAGGTCAGCGCTTTACCCCAGAGGGCCCCGGGGCCGCATCGGACCACAATTCTGTCCGTTTCGTGACATTACGCACTGACACTTGGATAGTCCGCCCTTCAAGCTGATGTAGGAAGTCGGGGGTCGACCTTGAACCCGGGAGTACGTCAGTGAGCGCCATGCCCATCGCCTTGCTGCTCACCACGGCCGCCACCGGCGCCGTGGGCGTCGCCGTTCTGCGCGCCTTGTGGGTGCTGCGCCGCCAGGTCGCGGCCCTGCACACGCAGCTCGCGGCGAACCACGCCGCCACCGCGCGCGCACTGGTGCCCGCAGCCCGCAGCCACGCGGACGCGGAGCAGATACGTGCCGCCGTGGTGCAGGCGCTCGCCGAGGAGCGGGAGCGTGAGCTGGCCGAGGCGCGCGCCTTCTGGGCCGCCCAGGAGGCCCGCGACGCCGCCGACGCGCCCTCCCTGCTCGGGCTCCCCGACAGCGAGCTGTTCCTGCCCCGGCAGTCCGACTTCACCGGCCTCGAGCACCTGGAGCCGGTGGCCGAGCCCGCCCCGGAGGCCGACGAGCTCTCCGGCAAGGACTGCGTCCAGGGCGGTACGTCCGGCGAGTCCCCGGAGCTGGCCGCGGCCCGCCGCCGGCACCCCTCGCACCCGGACTTCACCCCGCACCCGTCGCCCGTCGGGGGCGACCACGAACAGACGCTCGCCACGCTGGAGGACCTGGCCGAGTCCCGCGTGGAACTCGCCGACGTCCGCCCGGGCCCGCTGGGCACCCTCGACGTCTACGTCTTCGCCGACGGTACGACCCTGTGCATGACCCCGGGACACCGCGAGACCGCGGAACGCCTGGCCGACGCCCTGCGCGCGGGCGAGACCCCGGTGCTGCTCGGCGGTTCGGGCGTCTCCGGCGCCTACACGCTCACCTTCACCTGCGGTGCCGAGCAGGTGTACATCCTGGCGGACCGGGTCATCGCGTCGCTGTAGCGGGGGCCGCCGGCTCCCACTCACGTCAGCGCCCCGTCCGCCTCGGCCCCGCCCGCTCCGGACCAGGACCGCGGCTCAGACCCCGGCGCGCTTCAACGCCTCCTGCACCAGACGTACGGCCTCCTCGACCTCGTCCTCGCTCTTCAGTACGAGCGCCAGGTCGTGTCCGGCGACCGTGACCTGGTCCGCCGCCGCGAACATCCCCGCGTCGGGCATCTCCCGCGGCTCGCACCCGGGGCACTCGGCGAGCTGGGCCCGCCGGGCGAACTCCCTGGCCAGCGCCAGCGCCTCTGCTGCGCCCGCCCGTTGCAGCCGGCTCTGCGGCGCCGCCCTGAGGCGGTCGGCGAAGTGATCCACTGCCCGGGTCAGAGATGTCGTGTCAACCACGCCGCGAGACTACGCGCCGCGGCACGACTGTTGCCAATACGCGAACCCTCAGGCACGGTGACGTGAAGGACCGGCTTCGAATGCGTCCGGAGGCGCCGATGTCCCAAGTCTTCTCCGAAGAGACCCATCGCAATCTGCTCGCCCGCATCCCCCACTGCACCGGCCGTGATATCTCCGACTGGCTGCGCACCGTCGAAGAAGGCCCCGCGCTCCGCTTCGAGGAGAAGGTCAGCTGGCTCCGCCACGAGCACGACCTCGCGTACGGCCACGCCAAGGCGCTCATCCACGAGTACGACCTGAGGAGGGCCGCGCGCAAGCTGCTCTAGACCCTGGGCATGCAGCGCAGCGCCGGCGCCGCCGGACGGACACGGCGCCGGAACGCCGAAGGGCCCCGGGAAGACCCGGGGCCCTTGCGTTCGTCGCGTTCGTCCGGCGCGAGGTGCGCTGGGGACTAGTCGCTCTGGTTGAGGATCGCGATGAGACGCAGGAACTCCATGTAGATCCACACCAGCGTCAGCGTGAGGCCGAAGGCCGCGAGCCAGGCCTCCTCGCGCGGGGCGCCGTAGGCGATGCCGTCCTCGACCTGCTTGAAGTCCAGGGCCAGGAAGCAGGCGCCGAGGATGATGCCGATGACACCGAAGAGGATGCCGAGCGGACCGCTGCGGAAGCCGAGGCCGTCACCGCCGCCGAACACGGCGAACAGCATGTTGACCGCCATGAGGAGCAAGAAGCCGAGCGCCGCCGCCATCACGAAGCCGTAGAACCGGCGGGTGACGCGGATCCAGCCCGCCTTGTACGCCAGCAGGACGCCGACGAAGACGGCCATCGTGCCGAGCACGGCCTGCATGGCGGCGCCACTGGCGACGTGGGTGTCGACGATGTTGGAGACGACGCCGAGGAACACGCCCTCGACCGCGGCGTAGGTCAGGATCAGCGCGGGTGAGGCCTTGCGCTTGAACGACTGCACCAGGGCCAGGACCATGCCGATCACCATGGCGCCGACACCGATCCCGTAGGAACGGCTGATGTTGGCGCTGTCGACCGGCAGCAGCGCCCAGGCGAGCGCGGCCGTCACTACCAGGGTGCCGAGCGTGGACGCGGTGCGCAGGACGACGTCGTCCATCGTCATCCGGCCGGTGGTGGCCGGGGCCTGCGGCGGCGCGCCCTGCTGAAGGTCTTGCTGAGCGTAAGGGTTCTGCGCGTAGGGGTTGCCGCTCGGCTGGGCGTACGGGTTGCCCTGCGCGTACGGATTGGCCTGCGTGCCGACAGCGGGACCCCCGGCCTGCGGCGCGGCGTTGAAGCCCGCGTAGCCGTTGTCGCGGCTGAACCCCCGTCGCGAGAAGACCGGGTTTCTGCTCCTCATCTCACTCCTCCATGGCCGCACGGCGCGGCCTTGGCCTCAAGAGTAATGGAAAGGCAAAGGGCTGACCCCAGTACCTCGGAAGGATCTTTCCCTCGCCATGCTGCGGAACACGCTACGTCGCCGCATGATTCCCGGCCAGGGAGGGCCCCGTTCATGACCGACCCGGAACACGTCCGGAACCGGCCGGAGACCACCCGGATGTCCGTCAGCCGATCGGGAACCCGGTGTAGCTCTCGGCGAGGTCGGTCTCGGCGGCCCGGCAGGAGCCGATCCGGTCCAGCCGGGCCAGTTGCAGCCGCCCCTCGAAGGCGGTGGCGTCCGGGTCGCGGTGCAGCATCGTCGTCATGTCGTAGCTGAAGCGCTCGGCCTGCCAGACGCGCCTCAGGCAGGTCTCCGAGTAGGCGTCGAGGAGTTCGGCGGAGCCCGCCTCCTTCTCGTGGACGAGCGCCCGCGCGAAGGTGACGACGTCGCCGACGGCGAGGTTCAGACCCTTGGCCCCGGTCGGCGGCACGATGTGGGCGGCGTCCCCGGCCAGGAACAGGCGGCCGTGGCGCATGGGCTCGTGGACGTAGGAGCGCATCGGGGTCACCGACTTCTGGGTGATCGGGCCGCGGTGCAGGGCCCAGTCGTCGGCGGTCTCCAGCCGCCGTTCGAGCTCGTCCCAGATCTCCTCGTCGCTCCAGGCCTCGGCGTCGGTGTCCGCGGGCACCTGGAGATAGAGGCGGGAGACGGACGGGGAGCGCATGGACAGCAGGGCGAACCCCCGGTCGTGGCGGGCGTAGACCAGCTCGTCGTGCGAGGGGGCCACGTCGGCGAGGATGCCGAGCCAGCCGAAGGGGTACGTCCGCTCGAACACCCGGGAGAGCGAGTCGGGGACGGCCTTGCGGGCCACGCCCCAGAAGCCGTCGCACCCGACGACGTAGTCGCACTCGAGGACGTCCTCGCGCCCCTGGTGGCGGAACCGGACGGAGGGGCGGTCGCTCTCCGCCCCCTCCACGGCCAGCGCCTCCGCCTCGAACAGCAGCGGGCCGCCCTCCTCGAGGTGCAGGGCGATAAGGTCCTTGCAGACCTCGGTCTGGGCGTAGACCATCACCGACCGCCCACCGGTGAGCGCGGGGAAGTCGACGCGGTGCCGGCGCCGGTCGAAGCGCAGCTCGATCCCGTCGTGCCGCAGCCCCTCGCGGTCCATCCGCTCCCCCGCCCCGGCCGCGCGCAGCACGTCCACGGTGCCCTGCTCCAGGATCCCGGCCCGCTGCCGGTGCTCGACGTAGGCGCGGTCGCGGCTCTCCAGGACGACCGAGTCGATCCCGGCGTTGTGGAGCAGCCGGGCGAGGAGCAGGCCGGCCGGTCCGGCTCCAATGATGCCGACGGTGGTGCGCATCGGTCGTTCCCTTCGGATGGGCGTCGTCGCCTGGGTGGATGACGGGGTGGATGACTGAACGGACGGCAAAGACGTTCGCCTGGTGAAATTTCTTTCACTGTGATGTGCCCCTGAGTTTCCGTCCGGACCCACCCGATGTCAATGGTTGTCCGCGGCAATGGGGGTTCGCGTCGATGAGCGCCGGCGTCGACGGGGGTTCGCGCGCACAGAAGCGTGCTGCCGCGAGTGAGGTGAAGTGAGAGCGCGCGGGCCCTGGATGCGGGGAGACCTGCTCGGACCCGCCCTCCTGCCTCGAGGCACGACCCGTTGGCCGGACCGTGTGCGAGGTGGTGGTGCCCGGAGCCGGACTTGAACCGGCACGCCCGCGAAGGGGCAGCGAGGTTTAAGCTCGCCGTGTCTGCTTTCCACCATCCGGGCAGGCCATGGGCTCCGCGCTGCGGCTCCGACCCTATCGGGATGCCTTCCCCGAACAGCGGGCGGGTGGACTCATGTTGTCTTATTTTATTGGTAACTGAGGGAGCATCAGCGCTCGGGGGTGGCCATCGGCACTTGCCAACAGCCTTGCGGGCGAGCGCCGGACGCGCACGTGGAATGACGGAATTTCACCGTCCGAACCAGGGGGCTCCACCTGTTCTCGACGAACCGGCCCGGAGAACGCGTCTCGGGGAGGCCTCCTCCCCGGGTATCAGGGACGGTCCTCATCCCCAGGTATGACGTGCCCGGCCCCGGTCCGACCCCAGTCGGCCCCCGGAACGGGAACAGCGGCTGACTGCACGGGCCCGATCGGCGGCGACGATGGTCTACGTCCCGCGACCATCGTCCCGTCAGGAGCACCCACCCGTGACCACCTCCTCCATCGCCGGCCCGACCACCGCCGTGGCCGCGCGTGCCACGGATCTGTCGAAGATCTACGGACAGGGCGAGACCCAGGTGGTCGCCCTCGACCGGGTCTCCGTCGACTTCCGGCAGGCCGAGTTCACCGCGATCATGGGCCCTTCCGGGTCCGGCAAGTCCACGCTGATGCACTGCGTGGCGGGCCTGGACACGTTCTCCTCCGGTTCGGTGCGCATCGGCGACACCGAGCTGGGTTCGCTGAAGGACAAGCAGCTCACCAGGTTGCGCCGGGACAAGATCGGCTTCATCTTCCAGGCGTTCAACCTGCTGCCGACGCTCACGGCCCTGGAGAACATCACCCTTCCGATGGACATCGCCGGCCGCAAGCCGGACCGGCAGTGGCTCGACTCCGTGATCGCGATGGTCGGGCTCGCCGACCGGCTGGGCCACCGGCCCTCCCAGCTGTCCGGCGGTCAGCAGCAGCGCGTCGCCGTCGCCCGGGCGCTGGCCGCCAAGCCGGAGATCATCTTCGGCGACGAGCCCACCGGAAACCTCGACTCGCGCGCCGGGGCCGAGGTGCTGGGCTTCCTGCGCAACTCCGTGCGCGAGCTGGGCCAGACGGTGGTGATGGTGACCCACGACCCGGTGGCCGCGGCGTACGCGGACCGGGTGGTGTTCCTCGCGGACGGACGGATCGTGGACGAGGTGTACGAGCCCACGGCGGACGCGGTCCTCGACCTCATGCGGCGTCTTCCCGGGGGGAACCTCCGGACCCCCGAGTCCGGCGGCAAGAGCAGCGCCGGCTGACTTCCCGCCCGCCTCCCGCCCCCCCCCTCGCCGCCCCCTCGTACACCCTGGACTGAGACGAACCCATGTTCCGCACAGCCTTGCGCAACGTACTCGCGCACAAGGCCCGGCTCCTCATGACCGTGCTCGCCGTAATGCTCGGCGTCGCCTTCGTGTCGGGGACCCTGGTCTTCACCAACACCATCTCGAACGCGTTCCAGAAGAGTTCCGCCAAGGGCTTCGACCATGTCGACGTGGCCGTGCGGGCCAAGTTCCAGCAGAGCAAGGGCGACCAGGTCGGCCGGCGGCCCGAGCTGACCCAGGCGCTGCTGGACGAGAGCGCCCGCGTCCCCGGCGCCGGCTCCGCCATCGGCGTCGTGCACGGCTTCACCGCGATCGCCGACAAGGACGGCAAGCTGATCGGCGGCGGCTTCCAGTCGCAGGGCGGGAACTACTGGGGCTCGAACGACCCCCGCTACCCGCTGAAGTCCGGCACCGCCCCGCACGGCGAGGGCCAGGTCCTCATCGACTCCGAGACCGCCCGGCGCGCCGGGTACAAGGTCGGCGACACCATCCGCGTCTCCGTCGACGGCCCCGTCCTGACGCCCACCGTCAGCGGCGTCTTCACCACCGACGACGGCAACGTCGCCGCCGGCGGCAGCCTCGCCCTGTTCGACACGGCGAC
The DNA here is from genome assembly GCF_042896885.1 of Streptomyces sp. NPDC001231. Lineage (NCBI taxonomy): Bacteria > Bacillati > Actinomycetota > Actinomycetes > Kitasatosporales > Streptomycetaceae > Streptomyces > Streptomyces sp. NPDC001231. The sequence goes on along the minus strand of NZ_JBIAXS010000014.1, from coordinate 144,389 downwards.
CGCCCAGAAGCTGTTCGGCAAGCCGGGCACGTACGACGAGATCGACGTGCGGGCGAAGGCCGGCACCAGCCAGGCGGCGCTGAAGGCGCAGCTGGACCGGGTGCTGCCGAAGGGGAAGACCGAGACGACCACCGCCAAGCAACTCGCCGACGACCAGGCGCGGATGATCTCGGACTCGATGAGCGGACTGCGTCAGGGCCTGCTGGTCTTCGCCGGCATCGCGCTGTTCGTCGGTACGTTCATCATCGCCAACACCTTCACCATGCTGGTCGCCCAGCGCACCAAGGAGCTGGCGCTGCTGCGCGCGGTCGGCGCCTCCCGTCGGCAGGTCACCCGGTCCGTGCTGATCGAGGCGTTCCTGGTGGGCGCGGTGGCCGCCGTGACCGGTCTGGTCGCGGGCATCGGCATCGGCGCCGGGCTGAAGTCCCTGCTGGGCTCGATGGGCGCCACCGTGCCCGACGGGCCGCTGGTCGTCACGCCCGGCACCGTGGCCGCCGCCCTCGCGGTCGGCGTCCTCGTGACCATGCTGGCCGCGTGGCTGCCCGGCCGCCGGGCCGCCAAGATCCCGCCGGTGGCGGCGATGAGCAGCCTGCACGCGCAGGCGACCACCAAGTCGCTGGTGCTGCGCAACACCATCGGTGCCCTGTTCTCGGCCGCCGGTGTCGCCGTGGTCCTGGTGGCCACCTCGATGGACGACATCGAGGCCGCCCAGGCGCCCATGGGTCTCGGCGCGGTGCTGCTGATCATCGGCGTGTTCATCCTGACCCCGCTGCTGTCCCGTCCGCTGATCGCCGCCGCGGCCCCCGTTCTGCGCGCCTTCGGCGTCTCCGGCAAGCTGGCCCGGCAGAACTCGGTGCGCAACCCGCGCCGTACGGCGGCCACCGCGTCCGCGCTGATGATCGGCCTGACCCTCATCACCGGCATGACGGTGATGGCGGGCAGCCTCCAGCACGCGATCGACAAGATGGCCTCGTCCGCGATCCGCGCCGACTACGTGGTGTCGATGGCGAACGGCAACTTCCTCTCCCCGGACGTCGACAGGAAGCTGCGCGCCGCCGAGGGCGTGACGGCCACCAGCCCGCTGCGCAACGCGCCCTCCCGCATCGACGGCCGGACCGAGTTCCTGACCGGGGTGAACGGGGAGGCGATCGGCAAGCTGACCGACCTCCGCGTCGACGACGGCTCCTTCACGGTCGGCGGCACGAAGGTCGTCGTGGACGCCAAGACCGCCAAGTCGCACGACTGGAAGGCCGGTTCGGTCTTCACCGCCGCCTTCGAGGACGGCAAGAAGCAGCGCCTGACCGTCGCCGGGGTCTACGAGGGCAACGAGATGATCCGCGGGATCATGCTCGACAACGCCACCCTCGCGCCGCACCAGCCCGACCCGACCGACATGCAGGTCATGGTCAAGACCGCCGACGGCGCGTCCGACGCGACCAAGGACCGACTGGTGAAGGCCCTCGGCTCCAACCCGGCGATCAAGGTCCAGGACAAGAAGGACATCTCCAACGGCATCGCGCAGATATTCACCCTGATGCTGAACCTGCTCTACGGCCTGCTCGCCATGGCGGTGATCGTCGCGGTCCTCGGCGTCATCAACACCCTGGCGATGTCGGTGTTCGAGCGCTCCCAGGAGATCGGCATGCTCCGCGCGATCGGCCTGGACCGCAAGGGCATCAAGCGGATGGTCCGCCTGGAGTCCCTGGTGATCTCCCTGTTCGGCGGCGTCCTCGGCATCGGGCTCGGCGTGTTCTTCGGCTGGGCGGCCGGTGAGCTGCTGGGCTCCAGTCTGTCGACGTACGAACTGGTCCTGCCCTGGTCGCGGCTGGCCGTCTTCCTGCTGCTCGCGGCGGCGGTCGGCGTGCTGGCGGCGCTGTGGCCGGCCCGGCGCGCGGCGCGGCTGAACATGCTCCAGGCCATCAAGTCCGAGTAGCGGCGCCTCCGTGCCGAAGGGGCCCCTTCCATGGCGGAAGGGGCCCCTTCGGCGTGTGCGCGCGTGCTGTGACCGGAAAGGTTTGCCGGGAAGCTCGCGGCGCCCGGTGCTGGGGGCACCTCCCACGCCGTTCAGGCAGTGGGGGAACATCGCAAGGCGGAGCATGACCCTCGTACTGGACGTACTCGGGTGATGCGACAACGCGGCTGGGGGTCCCCCCTGCTCGAAGAGCTTGGGGGAGCCGTGCCGGGCGTCGCGAGCCCGTGAACCTATCCGGTCGCAGCACTAGGCGGCGGGCGCGCCCCAGGTGCGGGCCCGCAGCGGCATCCCCGAGTCACCGGATCCGGGGGTCCGCACGGCCAGCACCTGGTTGACGCCGATGCGGTTGCGTTCGAAGGCGAGCGCGGAGGCCGCCATGTACAGGCGCCAGACGCGGGCGCGGCCGGGACTGGTCAGCCTCGTGGCCCGGACCCAGTCCGCCTCCAGGTTGGCCACCCAGCGGCGCAGGGTGAGCGCGTAGTGCTCGCGGATCGACTCCACGTCACGCACCTCGAAGCCGGCCCGCTCCAGCTGGGTGACGGTGGTGCCGACGGGTGCGAGCTCACCGTCCGGGAAGACGTACGCGTCGATGAACTCGTCCACGCGGTACGACGATTCGTCCCGCTGCGGGCGGCGGCCGATCTGGTGGTTGAGCAGCCGTCCGCCGGGCTTCAGCAGGGCGTGCAGCTCACGCGCGTACTCCAGGTAGCGGGCGGCGCCGACGTGTTCGGCCATGCCGATGGAGGAGATCGCGTCGTAGGGGCCGTCCCGCACGTCCCGGTAGTCCTGGACGCGGATCTCCACCCGGTCGGTGAGCCCCTCGTCGGCGACGCGCTTGCGGGCGTACGCCGCCTGTTCCTGGGACAGGGTGACGCCGACGACGCCCACGCCGTGCTCGCGGGCCGCGTGGACGGCCATGGACCCCCAGCCGCAGCCGACGTCGAGGAGCCGCTGACCGGGCTTCAGGTCCAGCTTGCGCGAGATCAGTTCGAGCTTGTCGTGCTGGGCCTGTTCGAGAGTGGCGAGGGGTTCGGGGGCCGGCCAGTAGGCGCAGGAGTACACCATGGAGGGGCCGAGGACGAGCTCGTAGAAGTCGTTGCCGACGTCGTAGTGGTGGCTGATGGCGCTCTTGTCGCTGCGCCGGGTGTGCAGGTGGCCGTGACGCCTGCGGGCCTCCTCGCGGGGCGGGGCGGGCGGCAGCGGCGGGCCGGCCAGCTTCACCAGCCCGCGGACGGCGGCGCGGGCCTGCGGGTCGCGCAGCGTCGCGGCGAGGCCGCGGGCGTCCTCGTCCCGCTCCCAGATCAGGCCCGAGAGCAGTTCCAGGGCGGCGTAGAAGTCGCCCTGGACGGTCAGGTCGCCGGCCACCCAGGCACGGGCCAGGCCCAGTTCGCCCGGCTTGAACAACAGCCGGCGCAGGGCCCGGCGATGGTGTACGACGAGCATCGGTGCGTCCGGCGGCCCCGCCTCTGAACCGTCCCAGGCGCGAATGCGCAGGGGAAGCGGGGACCCCAGCAGCTGTTCGAGGAGTCGTGTGAGCCGCAGCGCGGCATCGGGCATGGTGCACACCTCCATGACGACGAACGCCGGAATGTCATCCACCACGTAAACACCGGGACGCGCCGGGCGCAGTCCCGCAATGGAGTTACGACTGGGCAAACACCACCGTTCCACCGCAACGGCCCCGGGTCACGCCGGACGGAACGCCGAAGGACCTCCCGCACCACGGATGGCGGGAGGTCCTTCGGTTCGTTCGTCGGACCGGGGGGCCCGAAGACCTGGGGCCTGAAGGTCAGGAGGCCTTGGCCTTCTCCTCGGTCTTGCTCGCGGCGGGCACCGGCGCGGGCTTGGCGGCCTCGTAGAACTCCTCGCGGGGGTTCTCCATGGCACCGAGGGAGACGACCTCGCGCTTGAGGAACATGGCGAGGGTCCAGTCGGCGAAGATGCGGATCTTGCGGTTCCAGGTCGGCATGGCCATGCCGTGGTAGCCGCGGTGCATGTACCAGGCGAGGCGACCCTTGAGCTTGATCTTCATCTTGCCCATGACGATCATCGCGACGCCCTTGTGCAGGCCGAGACCCGCGACCGCGCCCTTGTTGGCGTGCTCGTAGTCCTTCTGCGGGAAGCCCCGCATCTGGGAGATCACGTTGTCGCCGAGGACCTTGGCCTGGCGCAGCGCGTGCTGGGCGTTCGGCGGGCACCAGGCGTTCTCGTTGCCCGCCTTGCGGCCTACGAGGTCCGGAACCTGGGCGTTGTCACCGGCGGCCCAGATGTAGTCGGTGCCGGTCACCTGGAGGGTCGGCTGGGCGTCCACGTGGCCGCGCGGGCCCAGCGGCAGACCGAAGCGGGACAGCGCCGGGTTGGGCTTGACGCCCGCGGTCCACACGATCGTGTTGGAGTCGACCTCGAGGCCGTTCTTGAGCACCACGTGGCCGTCGACGCAGGACTCCATGGAGGTGGAGAGGTAGACCTCCACACCGCGGCCCTCGAGGTGCTCCTTGCCGTACTGGCCGAGCTTCGGGCCGACCTCGGGGAGGATCTTGTCGGCGGCGTCGACGAGGACGAAGCGCATGTCCTCGCGGGACACGTTGTTGTAGTACTTGGCCGCGTCCCGGGCCATGTCCTCGACCTCACCGATGGTCTCGGCGCCGGCGAAGCCACCGCCGATGAAGACGAAGGTGAGGGCCTTGCGGCGGATCTCCTCGTCCGTGGTGGAGTCGGCCTTGTCGAGCTGCTCCAGGACGTGGTTGCGCAGGCCGATGGACTCCTCGATGCCCTTCATGCCGATGCCCTGCTCGGCCAGGCCCGGGATCGGGAAGGTGCGGGACACCGCGCCCATCGCGATGACGAGGTAGTCGAAGGGCAGCTCGTACGCCTCGCCGACCAGCGGGGCGATCGTGGCGACCTTCCGGTCCTGGTCGATGGTGGTGACCCGGCCGGTGAGGACCTCCGCCTTGGGCAGCACGCGTCGCAGCGGGACGACGACGTGCCGGGGGGAGATGCTGCCGGCTGCGGCTTCGGGGAGGAAGGGCTGGTAGGTCATGTACGAACGGGGGTCGACGACCGTGACGGTCGCCTCTCCGTAGCGCATCTTCTTGAGGATGCGCCGAGCTGCGTACAGGCCTACGTACCCACCGCCTACTACGAGGATCCTGGGACGCTCCGTGGTGCTCATGGCATCGAGTATCCACCTGCCTCGGGGGGGTCGCTCGTGCGCCCCTTCACAAGGTTGGGCGGGCCCTGTGCTAAACTCCGCGCCCCCCGCTCGCCAGGCCCTGGCGGCCACAGGTGGCCGCCGTCCGGTTCGGACCGTTGTCAAGGCCGCGTGAGCTGCTCCTCTGACCGAAAAAGGTCCCCCCCGGAGGAGCCCAGCGGCCCTTCCGGAACCGCCTCCCGACGCTCACCCGAGCACGGTTTTCTGCCTGCTGAGACCCCGAAAAGGCCGCCGGAGGCCCTTTCGGCCCTTGACAGGGCCGAATTCCTTGTGAAGAACTTCACGAAGTTTTCCTGGCGGAGCGTCACCGAGGGGTGTCCGGCGACCCCCCGGGTGCGCTCACACGGTATCCGGACTGCTCAGCCGGATGCTACCGACCAGTAGAACCAGGGGGAAACGAGCCTACGCCACGGACCACGCGATGCCGTCGAGGATGTCGTGTTCGCTGACGACGACCTCCCGCGCGCCGATGCGCTCCATGATCGCCAGCAGGACCAGGGCGCCCGCGCCGATGACGTCGACACGGCCCGGGTGCATGGAGGGGATCGCCGCGCGCTCGGCGTGCGTGGAGTGCAGGAGGCGTTCGCTGATCTCGCGGACGCGCTCGCGGGAGACGCGGGAGTGGTGGATGGCCGCCGAGTCGTACGCGGGCAGCTCCTGCGCGATCGCCGACACCGTCGTCACCGAGCCGGCCAGGCCCACCAGGGTGTGCGCCTCGCGCAGCGGGACCGTTTCCTCGGCGAGGTCGAGCGCGGCCTCGATGTCGGCCCGTATGGCGGCGATCTGCTCCTCGGTCGGCGGGTCCGTGACCACCCCGTCCCGCACCAGGTGACGCTCCGTCATACGGACGCAGCCCACGTCCACCGAGCGCGCCGCGCGGACGTGGTCGTCGCCCACGACGAACTCGGTCGAGCCGCCGCCGATGTCCACCACCAGGAAGGGCCGGGCGAGGTCCGCACGGCCCGTCAGCTCCTTCGTCGCACCGGTGAAGGAGAACTCCGCCTCCTGGTCACCGGAGATCACCTCGGGCTCGACGCCGAGGATGTCCATCACCCCGCGCACGAACTCGTCCCGGTTCTCGGCGTCCCGGGAGGCGGAGGTGGCCACGAAACGCAGCCGCTCGGCGCCGTGCTCCTTGATGGCCTCGGCGTACTCCCGGCAGGCCGCGAAGGTCCGCTCCAGCGCCTCGGGGGCGAGCCGGCCGGTGCGGTCCACGCCCTGGCCGAGCCGCACGATGGTCATGCGCCGGTCCAGCTCGAGAAGTTCACCCGTCGCCGGGTCGGCGTCCGCGACCAGCAGCCGGATGGAGTTCGTACCGCAGTCGACGGCGGCGACCCGGGTCATGCGCGGTCCTCCTCGGTCCCGACGGGCCCGGCGACGAACCCGCCGTCCTCGGAGGCCTCGGCCTGCCGCCCCTCGCCGGACGACGGCGCCGCGGGCGTCACGCACGGGCCCTTGCGCCACCACTCGGGCAGCATCGCGATCGCCTCGTCACCGAGCGGGTTCACGCCCGGCCCGGCGGCCAGCGAGTGGGCGACCAGGACGTGCAGGCACTTCACCCGGTCCGGCATGCCGCCCGCACTGGGGAAGCCCGTGAGCTTCTCGATCTCGTCCCGGCGCCGGATGTAGTCCTCGTGCGCGGCCCGGTACGCGGCCGCCAGCTCCGGGTCGGTGGCCAGCCGCTCCGTCATCTCCTTCATCACGCCGTCGGCCTCCAGCGTGCCGATGGCCGAGGCGGCGCGCGGGCACGTCAGGTAGTACAGCGTGGGGAAGGGCGTGCCGTCGGGCAGCCGCGGGGCCGTCTCCACGACGTCGGGCTGACCGCAGGGGCAGCGGTGCGCGATCGCGCGCAGCCCGCGCGGCGGCCGCCCGAGCTGTTGCTTGAAGGCCTCGACGTCCGCCTCGGTGGGTTCGGTGCGCTCGGTGGGCGGCGGTGGGGTTTCCATGCCTTGCGTATGTCTCTCTGTCAGTTCACTGGTCGGAGGCGTCGGACTTGTCGACCCCGTCCCAGACGTTGGCGTACCAGGGGCGGCGGGCCGTCCCCCGCTCGGCGCGGGACCGCTCGGCCGGGCCCGGGTCGACCACGACGTAGCCGGTCTCCCCGGGCTTCACGTAGTGCAGCCGCCGCCGGATCTGCTGCTCGGCATAGGCGTCGTCCTGCCAGCGTGCCTTGAGGTCGCGCAGTTGTTCCACCCGCTGCTGGGCCTGCCGCTTCTGCCGTTGCAGGTCGGCGATGTCGGCGCGCTGGGTGACGTACTGCCGCATCGGGTAGGCCAGGGCGACCACCATCGAGCAGAGCACCAGCACGAGCAGCGCCGCGCGGCCGGTGAGACGGGAACGGCGGGCCTGGCGGCGGGTCTGCGAACGGTAGACACGGGCCGCCGTCTGCTCACCGAGCAGCCTGAGCCTGGTCGTGGTGGAGAACCGGTCCCGGTCCTTGACGGCCATCGTCCCGCCTCCCGTTCGTGCCCGTGCACACACGTGCGTACGTCCCCGGACACGGTACGGGACCGGGTACGGGGACGTACGTGCGACTGGCGAAGCCTTACGCTTCGCGGCTCAGCCTCCGGGGCGGCTCGGCCCTCGAAGCGGCTCAGCCCTTGAAGCGCGGGAAGGCCGAGCGGCCGGCGTACACCGCGGCGTCGTCGAGGATCTCCTCGATGCGCAGCAGCTGGTTGTACTTGGCGACGCGCTCGGAGCGGGCCGGGGCGCCGGTCTTGATCTGGCCGCAGTTGGTGGCGACGGCCAGGTCGGCGATCGTGACGTCCTCGGTCTCGCCGGAGCGGTGGGACATCATGCACTTGAAGCCGCTGCGCTGGGCCAGCTCGACGGCGTCCAGGGTCTCGGTGAGAGAACCGATCTGGTTCACCTTCACGAGCAGCGCGTTGGCGGCGCCGTCCTCGATGCCGCGGGCGAGGCGCTCGGGGTTGGTGACGAACAGGTCGTCGCCGACGAGCTGGACCTTGTCGCCGAGCTTGTCGGTGATGACCTTCCAGCCGGCCCAGTCGTCCTCGAACAGCGGGTCCTCGATGGAGACGAGCGGGTAGGCGGCCACCAGCTCCTCGTAGTACTCGGTCATCTCCGCCGCCGAGCGCTCCTTGCCCTCGAAGACGTACTTGCCGTCCTTGTAGAACTCGGAGGCGGCGACGTCGAGCGCGAGGGCGATCTGCTCGCCGGGGGCGTAGCCGGCTTCCTTGATCGCCTCGAGGATGAGGTCGAGGGCCTCGCGGTTGGAGCCGAGGTTCGGGGCGAAGCCGCCCTCGTCGCCGAGGCCGGTGGACAGGCCCTTGCCCTTCAGGACCTTCTTCAGCGTGTGGTAGACCTCGGTGCCCCAGCGCAGGGCCTCGGAGAAGGACTCCGCGCCGATCGGGGCGATCATGAACTCCTGGATGTCCACGTTGGAGTCGGCGTGCGAGCCGCCGTTCAGGATGTTCATCATCGGCACCGGCAGCAGGTGCGCGTTCGGACCGCCCAGGTAGCGGAAGAGGGGGAGGTCCGAGGCCTCGGAGGCGGCGTGGGCGACGGCGAGGGAGACGCCGAGGATGGCGTTGGCGCCCAGCGAGCCCTTGTTGTCGGTGGCGTCCAGGTCGAACATGGCCTGGTCGATCAGGCGCTGCTCGGTGGCGTCGTAACCGACGAGCTCCGGGCCGATCTGCTCGATCACGGCGAGGACGGCCTTCTCGACGCCCTTGCCCTGGTAGCGGTTGGGGTCGCCGTCACGGAGCTCGATGGCCTCGAAGGCACCGGTGGAGGCGCCGGAGGGGACGGCGGCACGACCGGTGCTGCCGTCGTCGAGGCCGACCTCGACCTCGACCGTGGGGTTGCCTCGGGAGTCCAGGATTTCCCGGGCTACGACGACGTCGATGGACGGCACGAGCATCTCCTTCTGGGATGTGACGCTGGAAGTGCGGGGCGTGAGCCTTGCGACTAGAGCCTAACCGTCCCGGGGCGGCGACCGGCCGACCGACCGCCTCGTGGACAGAGTGACGGTACCCTTTGTTCCTGCTCGGAACAAAGGGGAGGGGAAGGTTCGGGAACGGCCGGGCGTCCGGGAGACGAAAAACCCGCCCCGGCGCGTAGGGGGGAACGCGCCGGGGCGGGGGCCCATGAAGGGCGGCACGGGCCCTTACTTCAGGTGGAGCTGCTGGCCCGGGTAGATGAGGTCGGCGTTGTCGACGATGTCCTTGTTCAGCTCGAACAGCTTCTTCCAGCCGCCCTGGACGCCGTGCTCGGCGGCGATGGAGCTGAGGGTGTCGCCGGAGAGCACCTTGTACTCGCCGTCGCCCTTCTCGACCTTCTTGCCGGTGGGCGTGGTGACGGTCTTGCCCGGAGCGGGACGCGTCGCGGAGCGGCTGGCGGCCCGCTGCTCGGTCGAGCGGGTGGTGGTGCTCTTGGCGGAGCTGCCGCTCGACGACGAGGAGGAAGACGACGACGAAGACGAGGACGAGGACGAAGACGAGGACGAGGACGAGGGGGCGCTGCCGGTGTAGGCGGCGCCGGACAGGCCCTTGCCGCAGACCGGCCAGGCGCCCTTGCCCTGGCCCGCGAGGACCTTCTCGGCGACGGCTATCTGCTGCGACTTGGAGGCCAGGTCGGCGCGCGACGCGTAGGCGGTGCCGCCGTACCCGGCCCAGGTGGAGTTGGTGAACTGGAGGCCGCCGTAGAAGCCGTTGCCGGTGTTGATGGACCAGTTGCCGCCGGACTCGCACTGGGCGACCGCGTCCCACTCGGAGGCGGTGGCGGCGGAGGCGTTGCCGACCGCCATCAGCGGGGCGGCGACCGCGGCACCGGCGACACCGGCGAGCGCGATGACACGGGTGGTCCTGGACGTACGACGGTGCTTGGCCTTGCTGGAGAACAGCATGGATGGATCCCCTCACCGACGCCTGCGAGGTGAGCTGTCGGGTTCGGGCCGGTTGAGTTGCCCGGCCGTGCCTCGTACACGAGGCACGGCTCCACCCCTAGCCGCTCCGGTCAACTGCCCGGCGCGGCACTTACCTTGGGTCCCCCGCTCCTGCCCACGGCGCTTGACGCGACGACTGTTCCCGTGCGGCCGCTGGCAGGATTCGGCGTTGCGGCAGCCGGGGCTCGCGGTGACGAGCGGTCATGACCGTAGGCACGCGCTCCGCCGAATTCCAAAGACGATCAGGGCTTCTGAGACTCATCCCACACTTCCCCGAATGGGACATTCGGTGCGAAGCGTGACGTGAACTTCCGCTACTTTTGGGGCGTTTCGGTAGGGACATTCAGGGTCTGACCGGCAGAGATGTGATTCGGGTCGGACCCGATCGCCCCCCTGTTCGCCGCATACAGCGCGTCCCATCCACCCGGGACGTCAAGGGAGTCGGCGATGGACTCGAGCGAGTCGCCGGCGCGGACGGTGTAGGAGTCGGCGACGACGGCGCGCGCGGAGCCGCCGCGGGAGGCGTGACGGCCGGAGGAGGCGGCCGCGTGACTGTCGGCCGGATCCTCGACGGCACTGCCGCCGCGGTGCCGCCCACCGCCGAGCGCGCCGGTGTCGACCAGGGCCGAAGTGCCGCCGATCTGCCACGAGTTGTCCGTATCACCCGGCTGCGGCGTGATCGAGGGCGAGGCGTCGGGCGACTGGGACCCGCCTGCCGCGACATCGGAGGACGTGTCGGACTCGGCCGGCTTGCCCTTCTCGGCGGGCGAGGACGGCGAAGGGGAGGACGTGGTGGGGGACGCGGCCGGCGAGCCGGAGGAATCGGTCGAACCGGGGTCGACGTCCGACGATCCGGACGGGTCACTCGACGACTCCTGCGACGAGTCGGACAGGCCGAGGTCGTCCGTGACGGACTTTCCGGAGGAGTTGGAGGTTCCGGACGAATCACCCACGCCGGTGTCGACCTTCGCCGCCCCGGACTTCTTGCTGAGCCCGGAGAGCAGCCCGCACGTCGGCCAGGCACCGGGGCCCTTGTCGGCGAGCAGCTTCTCGGCCACGGCTATCTGCTGGGACCGGCTGGCCTGGTCGGCGCTCGAGGCGTAGTCGAGGCCGCCGTACTTCTCCCAGTCGTCCTGCGTCAACTGGAGGCCGCCGTAGTAGCCGTTGCCGGTGTCGGCGCTCCAGGCGCCGCCACTCTCGCACTTGGCCACCTTGTCCCACGCGTTGCCGTCGGCCGCGCTGGCGCCGCCGGCGCCGATCAGCGGGATGGCGATGGCGGATCCGGTCACTCCGGCTGCGACGAGGAGGGCCGGAGCCTGACGGGGCCGACGGTGACGACCGTTCCCGGAGAGCATACGGAGACCTTTCGTGCGACAGCGGTGACCCGCGTGGCGACCGCAGACTCGGCGCCACGCTGATGGGTGAAAGTATCGGCTGTCGATCGCTTGTCACAAGTTCATGCCGCACAGATCACGTGAAGATCACACCGTTGAACATTGTCGTCTTCGTGTCCGTCAGTGGGTAGGCGTGGTGCGGCGGCAGGCGCCTTTTCCTGCCTTGTCCGGCTTCCCCGCGACTTACCGACCGGGTGTGAACCGCACCGGCAGCGTCCGCAGTCCGCGCATGATGAGCCCGCCGCGCCAGCGCAAGTCGGCCGGATCCGTGCCCAGTTGCAGGTCCGGGAGCCGGGTGAGGAGGGTGGCCAGCGCGGTCTGGCCCTCCAGGCGGGCGAGCGGTGCGCCGAGGCAGTAGTGGATGCCGTGTCCGTAGCCGAGGTGTTGATTGTCACGCCGCCCGAGATCGAGGACGTCGGGGCCGGCGAACCGCTCAGGGTCCCGGTCGGCGGCGGCGAGGACGACGAGGACCGGCTCGCCTGCGGCGATGTCCTGCCCGCCGATGGTGAGCGGCCGGGTGGCGTAGCGCCAGGTGGCCAGCTCCACCGGCCCGTCGTAGCGCAGGAGTTCCTCCACTCCCGTCTCCAGCAGGCCGCCGTCCCCCTCGGCGAGGGACCGCTGGAGCCGGTCCCGCTGTTCGGGGTGGGTGAGCAGGGCGTAGGTGCCGTTGCCGATGAGGTTGACGGTGGTCTCGAAACCGGCGAACAGGAGGATGAAGGCCATGGCTGCGGCCTCGTTCTCGGTGAGGTGCTCGCCGTGGTCGGAGGCGCGGATGAGCGCGGAGATGAGGTCCTCGCCGGGGGCGGGCTCGGCCGGGAGCGCCTCGCGCTTGCGGTGGATGAGGTCCGCGAGATAGCCACGCATCTTCTTCACCGAGCGGGCGACCCCGCCGCGCGGGCCCTTGCCGTGGCGGATCATCATGCCCGCCCAGTCCCGGAAGTCGTCCTGGTCCTCGCGGGGGACGCCGAGCAAGTCGCAGATGGCGTAGATGGGCAGCGGGAAGGCGAACTCGTGAATGAGGTCGGCGGTGCCACGCTCGGCGAACCCGTCGATGAGTCCGTCGGCCAGTTCCTGCACACGTGGGGCGAACTCGGCGACGCGGCGCGGGGTGAACGCCTTGCTGACCAGCCGGCGCAGCCGGGTGTGGTCCGGCGGGTCGATGTTCAGCAGGTGGGTCATCAGCTCGGCCTTGCGCTCGCCGGGGATGCCGGTCCTGCCCTTGGCGTGCGCGGACTCGGCGTGGTGCGCCGGGTTCTTGGACAGCCGCTGGTCGGCCAGGGCCTGCCTGGCGTCCGCGTACCGGGTGACCAGCCAGGCCTCCACTCCGCTGGGCAGCCGGGTCCTGTGCACGGGGGCGTGCTCGCGGAGCCAGGCGTAGGCCGGGTAGGGGTTGCTCGCGAACTCCCAGGTGAACAGGGCGGGTGGCTGGTCGTGCATACGGTTGACCCTAGCGTCGGAGGTTCGGTGCGAGGGCTTCCGCCCCTGCCGCCGCTATGGCACTCCCCGTCCCCGGCTGCGATGCCCCCGGCACCCTGCCGCCCCGCCCGCGCGCCTCAGGGCCTTCGGTCGCCTTCTGTTTCCACGATCGCGTCCCGGTACGCGCGCGCCGCCGCACGCAGTGCCGCCTCCGGGTCGACGCCCTCCGCCTCGGCGCGGGCGGCCAGCGCCAGCAGCTCGTATCCGAAGCCCTCCCTCGCCGGGAGGGGCACCTCCAGACCCGCCGTGCGGACCCGGGAGGCCAGCTTGGCGGCGAGGGCGAGGCCGGGCTGGCCGAGGGGGACGCCCTCGGTCACGGAGGTGCGCCGCTTCTCCTCCGCCTTGGTGCGCAGCCAGTGCTCCTTGACCTCCTCCGGGGTGGTGGCGGTCTCGTCGCCGAAGACATGCGGGTGGCGGTGGATCAGCTTGGCGACGATGGTGCCGGCCACGTCGTCGATGGAGAACGGCTCCTCGGGGTCCTCCTCGGCGATACGGGCGTGGAAGACCACCTGGAGCAGGACGTCGCCCAGTTCCTCGCGCAGCTCCTCGCGGTCGCCGTCCTCGATCGCCTCGACCAGCTCGTACGCCTCCTCGATGCCGTACTTGGCCAGACCCTTGTGGGTCTGCCGGGACGACCAGGGGCACTCGGCGCGGATGCGGTCCATGACCTGGACGAGGTCGAGCAGGCGGGCGCCGGGCAGGTCGTAGGAGGCGGGCAGCAGCTCCAGCTCCGGCATGTTCACACGGCCGGAGCCGGCCAGGCGGGCCAGTCCGTCGGTCAGGGCGGGTTCGCCCTCGCCGGTGGCCACGACGACGACCGTACGGCCGCCGGCGCCCGCGTCCACCAGCTCCTCGGCGCTCGGTGCCGCCTCGTCCACGGCTATGCCCGCCTCGCGCAGATACGGCAGCTGCGGATGGGCACCGTCCGCGCACAGCACCCGGTCGGCCGCCCGCAGCACCTGCCAGGCGGGCCAGGACAGCAGCCCGGGGGCGACCCGGTGACTGGTGGTGAGCAGGACGATCCGGCCCGAGGCCGCTGCGGAGGTGGTCGTGCTGGTGGTGTTCACGGTCCGAACGTAACGCACACCCGCGACGGCACCCCTGGTTGTCCACAGGCCGGGGGCCGTCCCCCCGGCCCGGTTGTCCGGTTGTCCACAGGTCCGGCCGTCCGGCGTCCGGTCAGGCCGACTGCTTCGCGTCCACCGCGGAGACGTCCCGCAGCCACGGCGTCCTGGCGTTCACGAGGGTGCTCTTCTCGACGTCCCACGTGCCGTAGCGCGGGTTGAGGTCGACCCGGAGTTCGGCGGAGGCCTCGGACAGCGCCTTCCAGAAGGCCGGCTGGCCGGCGTCGGTGTGCAGATGGGCCGCGAGCTTCTGCGCCTCCAGCTGGAGGCGGAGGTTGTCGTCGAGGCGCCGCGGCGGCACCCCGTACCGCTGGAGCCAGGTGTCCTCGAGCGCCTTGGCGCCGCCCGCCTGCTGCTCGAGACCGGTGCGCAGCTGCTGGATCTCGCGGCGGCTGACACGGAGGCCGGCGTTCTGGGCGGCGCGGTCCAGCACCCGGTCGAGCACCATCTGGTGCAGCGTGTCCCGGGTGAGGGTGCCGGTCGCGGCGACGGCCTGCTGGTACTGCGCCTCGTCGGCCACCGCGGCCCGCTGCGCGTCGCGCACCTCGCTCACCCGGCTCTGCAACTGCCCGAGGGTGATCCGCTGGCCTCCGATCACGGCCGCCGCGCCCGGACGCGCGTCGCTTCCACAGGCGGTGAGCAGGGGTGCCGCCGCGAGGATCGTGGCGGACAGGACGAGCGCGGTGCGACGGCGGCGGTGCAAGGAAACCTCCCGTTGTGGAGATTGTGCGGCGGTGCACAAAGTCTTGCGATGATCGATGGTAGGCAGCGGCCGGGCTCTGGCCAACCCATTCGACCAACGATTCACCACGACTTCGGGCACCGTCGCGCCCCGTCCCCTCGGACGGGCGGCGCGCCGTCACGCCACACCCGCCCGAGCGGACGCCGGCCGACGCGGAAGCCCGGCGTCACCGCCCGGTTCCGGTTCAGCCGGTGATGGCGACCGGAGCGTCCCACCAGTCGCGGTCGACGGTGATGGTGACGCCGCCGCGCGTCTCCTTGCTGTTGACCATGTACTGGTGGGCGCGGCTGTGGTCGGTGAACTGGTTGGAGCCCCAGGGCCAGTCGGTGGTGGTGGTCTCCTTGCCGTCCCAGAGGGCGTACCAGAGGTTGCCCGGCAGGTCGGTCTTGTTGGTCGCGGTGGCGATGGCCTTGGCGCTGGAGCTTGTGAAGCCGTAGTAGCCGGCGCGGTAGGTCTTGTCGCGCAGCACCTTGTCGAAGGCGCGGACGTAGGTGAGCACGGCGTCGTTGCACGCCTTGTCGGTGATGTCGTACGGCTCCATGTCGAGGTAGACCGGGCTGCCCGCCTTGATGCCGAGCGCCGCCGACTTGGCCACCGCGTCCTTGGCGTCGCTGGTGCCGAGGGAGGCGGCCGTGGCGGCGGTGAGCCGCTCGGGGTTGGCGCTCTTCTGGCAGGGCGGCTGGGCGCCGACGTACAGCGGGATGAGCTTCCAGCCCATGGAGCTGACCGACTTCACCCAGGAGGCGGTGAGGTTGGGCTGGGCGCAGCCGCGGTTCTTGCCGCCGATGTAGACGGCCGCGGCGCCGTAGTAGCCGGTGTTCCAGGCCTTCATGGCGCTCAGCGAGGGTGCCGAGCAGGTGTCGAAGGCACGGCCGGTGAAGGTCTTCTGGGCGGGCCAGGCGGTGGCCGCCATGGAGGTCTGGGCCGCGATCCCGGCGCCGGCGACGACGACGGCTCCCGCCGCCGCCCACGTGATGTACCTGCGCTTCTTCGACTGCCGGTGCTCGGCCATCCCCACCCCTGTTGTCGTGTACGTGCTGTGCGCGTGTGCGGAGGCACGCTAACCGACGGAAGGTCTCCGGCCTGAAATGTGATCGTCTCGCAGCGCACAAGAATCACTCAAGGCGCAGCAAAAAACATACGTGTCACCTGCGACGCGGAGGCTCACGCCCCGGATCGTCGCCCTGCGCGAGGCGTCCTGAGCCCGCGCGCTCCCCTGCGCCCCTCGCCCCTTCCCGCCGCCCTGGCCGTTGTCCACAAGCGGCCTTCACACCCCCCGCCGTGGCCTAATCTTGCCCTGCGACGACTCCGTCCCCGAGCGGCGGAGCGCTTGGGGGTGGAGATGGACAAGCGGCTGGAGGCCGGCTGGTTCCAGCGGATCGCCTGGTCCGTCCTGGTCTGGGGCTCGCTGGGCATGCTGGTGTGGGTGCCGTTCCTGTACGTGGCGATCCGCCGCGGACGCGGGTCGGACTGGGGCGCCTTCGCCGCGTTCGTCCTGTACGAGTGCACCGTGATGCCGGGGCTGTCCGTCGTGCCCGACGACAGCGACGCCGCCGCGGTGCTCGGCGGCGTGATCATCCTGTGCCTGCTGACGGCGACGTGGATGCTGCTGTTCGCCGTGTTCGACCGGCGGATGCCGCAAGCGGTGGCAGCGGCCGGGTACGGGGCGGCCCCTTCCTCGCCCACGGTGCCGCAGGGCACGTACGGCTACCCCTACGGGCGCTGAAGCGCACCCCGTACGGGCGTTGATCCGCATCCGCGTACGGACGTTGAGCCTCGGCCCCGTACGCGCGCCGAACCGCACCGGTCAGCCGTGCACCTGGCCCAGCCACTGCAAGGTGCGCTGGATCTCGGCCGGGAAGGGATGCACGGGTCCGTGCCGGCGTTCCGCGTCGTGCAGCAGGCGCAGCAGGGTGTCGTGGGCGGCGGTCCGGTCGCCGAGGGCAAGCAGCAGGTGCCCGATGCGGCGGCGGATCTCGAAGGGCAGGTCGGGGTCGGCGGCCGTGTACGGGTTCTCCGCGAACCGGTTCTCGAAGTAGGGCAGCAGGGCCCGGTACTCGGTGAGCGCCGCGGCCGGCTCGCCGAGCTGTTCGAGGCACTGCGCCGCGTCGTAGCGGAACCGGAGGGACTGCGGGTCGGCGGCGCCCGCCTCGGTGGCCCGTTCGTCGGCGAGGCGCCGCAGCTCGGGCAGGGCGCGCCGGTACTGGCCGTCGTCCATCAGCGTGGCCGCGTACTGCTTGCGCAGGGTGCGCACCACCGGTGAGTGCTCGCCGTGTTGGGCGGCGGCGGCCGGGAGGATCGCGCCGAGGATGTCGACGGCCTGCGTGATACGGCCCTCGCCGAGCAGCCGCTTGACCTCGTCGACGGCGGTGGCGACATCGTGGTGGCCGCCGGTCCCGGTGGTGGACGGTTCGGGGCGCGGCGCGGGGGTGACGGCGCGGTCGGGCCAGGGGGCGTGCGGGCGCAGGAAGGGGCGGGTGGGATCGAGGGGGCCGCCGGTGTGCGGCCCGCGCGGGGGCAGCAGCGGCAGCAGGTCCTCGTACACCGCCTGGGCACTGGCCGGGCGGTGCTGGGGGTCCTTGGCGAGCAGCCGCAGCAGCAGGGATTCGAGGGCGTCGGGGATCTCGGGGCGCAGCCGGCGCACGGGCACCGGCGGCTCGTGGAGGTGGCGGTGCAGCACGCCGACCGCGGTGGAGGCGGCGAACGGGACGTCCCCGCTGAGGAGTTCGTGCAGCACCACACCGAGCGCGTACAGGTCGGTGTACGGGCCGACGGCGCCGCCCATGGCCTGTTCGGGGGCCATGTAGGCGGGGCTGCCGATGGGTGAGCCGGTGCGCGTGAGGCGGGTGGTCTCGGCGTTGAGGACGGAGGCGACGCCGAGGTCGAGGACGGTGACGGTGCCGTCCGGCTTCACCATCACGTTCCGCGGTTTGAGGTCCCGGTGGACGATCGGTACGGCGTGCACGGCGGACAGCACGGCGCACAGCTGGGCGGCGACGGCGACCGCCCACTGCCAGGGGTACGGCTCGTGTTCGGCGAGGTGGTCGGCGAGGTCGGCGCCGTCGACGTACTGCATGACGAGGTAGAGGTTCTCGTCCTCGCTGCCCGCGTCGTGCACGGTGACCAGGCCGGGGTGGTCTACCTGCGCGGTGACGCGGCACTCGCGGACGAAGCGGCGGCGCAGTTCGGCGGCGTCGTGGCTGTGGGGTCCCGCGACCTTGTCGGGGCGCAGCAGCTTGACGGCGACCCGGCGGTCGAGCCTCTGGTCGTAGGCCGTCCAGACCTGGCCCATGCCGCCTTGTCCGATGAGCGTGGACAGTTCGTAGCGTCCGGCGACGACGCGTGCGGTCACCGGCCGTCCCCCGCGCCCCAGCTCGTGGTGAACCCGGCGTCCCCGGTGCCCGGGGCTCCGCCCGGTCCGGCCTGCCCGCCGTGGCCGGACCGCCCACCGGGGCCGGACTGCCCGCCCTGGCCGGGACCGTTGTCCTGGCCGCGCAGGAAGTCGCTCAACTCGTCCAGTTCGGCGCGGACCTGGTCGATCCGGGCGGGCGCGGGGCGCTGCGGCTGCTGGGGCACCGCGTGGGGAGCGGGAGCGGGCGCGGGCGCCGGGTTCGGCGCGGGTGGGAAGGAGGCGGCCCGCGGCGGGGAGTAAGGGCCCGGCTGCGGCGGGGAGTAGGGCGCGGGCCCCGGCCGGCCGTACGGGGCGGGCGGCGGACCGTAGCTCTGCGGGGCGGGGGACGGCGGGTAGCCGTACACGACGGTGGCGGCCGTGGCACTGGGGGCGACCCGGCCGGCCAGGAGGGCCTCCTGGTGACGGAGGTCCCGGTACAGGAAGTAGCCGACGCTGCCGAACGCGGACAGCAGGAGCAGCCCCACACCGACATCGCTGCGCCAGGTCTGCGGGTCGCCCTCCTCGCCGGTGCCGTCGACGCCGACGAACACGCACCCCACGAACAGGAGGACGAGCGACAGGGCGAACAGGACCCAGTCGCGCCGGGCACGGGTCATGCAGGCGACGCGCAGCATGGTGCCCCAGGCCAGGAAGCCGAGGCTCAGCACCGAGAGGGCCACGAACAGCACCCTGAGCCCGACCACCAGTGCGGTCGAGGGGCGCGGAGGCTGCGGCGGCGCGTAGCCGGGGCCGTGCATGACTGCTCCTAGTGCCGAGGCCCTGGCGGGGCGCCTGCGGGGACGTTGCGTACGGTGCGGAACCGGGGGTGTTCCGAGCGTGTTCCGAGAGTATCGGTCCGCCCGGACAACCGGCTTGGGATGTACCGAACCGTTGCCGTCCCCCGTCCCGCCGCCCCGTCCCGCCGCACCGCCCTGCCGCCCGCCCGCTCGGCCGGGCCGGCCGCCGGTCCGTCAGCCGCCCGGTGGGACCGTCCCGTCGGTCAGGCCGTCGTACATGCCCCGCACGAGTTGCTCGCCGAGGTGCCCGGCCACTCGCAGCGCGTCCTCGAAGGCTGCCAGTCCGCGGAACCGTTCGCCGTAGGTCCGCTGCTGCTCCAGCGGGATCCGGGGGAGTTGGAGCCTGCGCACGTCGAGCCGGGTCGCGGTGGACGCGTAGCTGCTGGCCTGGCGGTTGTTGGCGGTGCCACGCAGGAATCCGGCGAGGAACCACGGGTCGAGCGCGGCCGGGTCGGGGCGCAGCAGGGTGAGGTTGCGGCCGAGCGCGGCCCCGGCGGTGCGCTCGTCGACGACGCGGGCCACGCGTCCCCCGCCGAGGACGGGCACGACGACGTCGCCGGCTTCGGTGAGCACGATGTCCTCGGCCGGCTCCCCGTCGGGCAGCACCCCGGACGGCGCGGCGGCGGCGAGGACGTCGTGGTCGGTGAGGACGGGGACGCCCGCGCGGGCCGGACGGCCGGCGGCCGGGGTACGGGGGTGTGACGCCGCCGTGGGACCGGAGCTGCCGGAGGTGCGCAGGACCAGGGCGCCGGCGCGGGCGAGTTCGCCGACGCTGGTCATCGGCCAGCGCGCCGGTGGCTCCCCGGTGGCGGGCGGCGGCGGGGCGAGGGTGGCGGCGAGCCGCAGGGTGTCGCCCAGGCGTGCGCCGACGTCGGCCAGTCGCTCGGCTCCGCCGTCGGCCGGGAGCGGCAGGTGGCGGGCGGGGGCGAGGTCGACGTCGTCGTCGAGGAGGTCGATCACCGGTACGCAGCGGCTGAGCCCCGGCTGCTCGTCGGCCTTGCCGGTGCGGTCGAAGGGCCGCCAGGCGTCGAGGACGGCGGAGCGCACGTCATGCCAGTCGCCGCGGGCGCGCCCGTCGGCGGCGGCCGCCGTGTCCACGAGCAGCAGTTCGGGCGTCGAGGGCTGGGCTCCGGCGGTGGGGCGGCGCAGCACCCACAGGTGCAGCGGGATGTTGTACGGGGGCGCCGATCCGGCGGGCAGCGCGATCACGGCGCGCAGGGCGCCGCGGCGCAGCAGGTCGGCGCGGATGCGGCGGCCGGAGCGGCGGGACGCGGCGGCGGGCGGCATCAGCAGGACGGCGGTGCCGCCGTCGCGCAGGTGGGCGAGGGCGTGCTGGACCCAGGCCAGCTCGGACTCGGTGCGGGCGGGGAAGCCGTACTCCCAGCGCGGGTCGTAGGCGAGTTCGTCATGGCCCCAGTTGCGCTCGTTGAACGGGGGATGGCACAGCACCGCGTCCACGGCCAGGCCGGGGAAGGCGTCGGCGCGCAAGGTGTCGCCGACGCGCGCGTGCACCTCGGCGTCGGTGCTCAGGGCGAGCCGCAGCGCGGTGAGGGCGGCCAGGTCGGGGGCGGCGTCCTGCACGTACACGGCGGTCGGCGAGCCGAGCGCGCCGAGCAGGGCGCCGGTGCCGGCGGCGGGGTCGAGCACCGTACGGGGCCGGCCGGCGAGTTCGGCCATCAGGGCGGCGGGCCCGGCCGGAGTGAGCGTGTACTGGCGTGGGTTGGCGTCGAGTTGCCGTCCGAGCAGGAACTCGAAGGCGCGGCGGGTGCCGAGTTCGACGGCGAGTTCGCCGACGCCCCGCAGCAACGTTACGGAGGCGGCCAGTTCGGCGGGGCCGGGCGGGGCCAGGGCCGCGTGGCCGGTGTGGCCGGCGGGGGCCGCCACCGGACCGGAGCCTGGTGCGGCGGCGGAGGGAGCGCCGTCGGTGTTCACATCCGCCTGTGAACTGTGGTCGGCGTCGATGGAGGAGAGGGCGGCGCCCACGGTGTTCACAGCGGTCTGTGAACCGAACCGCCGGGTCAGGGCCTTGGCGAGCTTGGCGGGCAGCAGTTCCGCCATACGCGCGTCGGTCAGGCCGCTCAGCTGCAGCCATTCGGTGGGCCGGTCGCGGATCAGGAGCAGGGCGCAGCCCGCGTGGACCAGGGCCGTGACGGGGCCGGCGGGGTGCCCGGCGAGCTGCTGCCAGACCCGTTCGCGGAGCGGGACCTCGGCGAGTTTGCCCTGCTTGCGCAACCACTCCTCGACCTCGGCGAGCGCGAAGGCGGGGCTCGCCTCGGTGCCGCCGACGGGCCGGGGGAAGTCGGCGTGGCGGCGGCGCCAGTTGCTGACGGCGGCTCGGCCGACCCCCGCGAGGCGTGCGATTCCGGCGGCGGTCACCTCAGTGGCGTTGTCCTGCACCCGCGCGGCTCCCCTCGTGATGGCTCTGTGGCGTCGAGCATACCCAAGGACACCCGAAAGCCCCCTTCACGAGGTGAATCGAAGAAACGAGAATTGTCATGTTGACTCGGTTCACAAACCCTGCTCTGATTGACCCATCGGAACGAGCGGCCGCCGGATCGTCGGCCGCCATCCTCGGGAGGGATTTCTCATGGGCATGAAGACGAAGCTCGCGCTGAGTGCAGCCGTGGGTCTCGCGATCATCGGCGCGGTGTCGTGCAGCGCGGACACCGGCGACTCCAAGAGCGGCTCGTCCAGCTCGGCGGCGGCCGACGGGGCCAGCGGCGGCACCTCCGGCAAGGGCGGCGCCAAGGACAAGAAGTCCGATGCCGCCAAGGGCTCCCAGGCGGACCAGTTCAAGGCCTTCGTGAACAAGAACGGCACGGCGAAGGAGAAGGAGGCCGTCGCCCACGTCACCAAGGTCCAGGGCGCCGACGAGCAGAACGACATCCTCGACAGCGTCGACGTCCACACCGACTTCACCGGCGGCCTGATGGGCAAGGGAACGGGTCCCGCCAATCTGATCGCCTCCGCCTTCGCGGACTGGAAGCACAGCAAGAACGGCCTCGTCACGATCTACGACGCCGACGGCGAACTGCTCGGCAACGGCAACTTCTAGAGCCGGCGGACCAGGCCCGCGCCCCGCGCGGCGCCCCTTTCATCCCCTGCTTCCCCCTCCAGCACCGGGGCCCCGCACCCGGTGCCCCGCACCGCACCGGACCCCCGGTCCCCGGCGCTCCCCGCCGCACCACCGCCCCCTGCCCGTGCCATCACCACGGCACGGGCAGCCCCTCACCCACCTCACGACACCCTCAGGGGACCCCCATGCGTCACACCGCCGCCGCACTCTGCCTGACCGCCGTCACCGCCTCGCTCGCGCTCACCGCGTGCGGCTCCGAGAAGCCGGACGCGGCGGGCGGCGACGCCAAGGGCAAGGCACACCAATCCGCCGGCGCCACGGCCGAACGCGCCCCGTTCGCCGACCTGTCCGGGCAGGAGATCGTCGACAGGGCGCTCAAGGCCACCCGGAGCGCCACCTCCCTCACCCTGAAGGGCAGCGTCCCCGACGACGAGGGCACCATCGAACTGGACCTGGCCCTGGACCGCGAGGGGCACTGCGCCGGGACCCTGGGCATGTACGGCGAGGGCGAGGTCGGCCTCATCAGGACCGACGACACCGTCTACATGAAGTTCGACGAGGCGTACCTGCGCTCCGAGGGCAAGGGGCAGTCCAAGTCCGAGGTCGACGGTGTGGTGGACATGCTCGCCGACCGCTGGGTGAAGACCGGCGCCGACAGCGACGACGCCAAGGACGTGGCCGACTTCTGCGACCTCGACAAGCTGCTCGCCGACTTCGACGACACCCGCTCGGCGGCCCGCAAGGGCGAGGCGACGACCGTCGACGGCACCCCCGCGTTCACCCTCACCGAGGCCGAGGGCAAGGACCGCTACACCCTCTACGTCGCCACCGAGGGCAAGCCGTACCTGCTGCGGATCGAGAACACCACGGCGAAGCAGCCGGAGGACATCTCCTTCACGGACTACGGCAAGCCGGTCCCGGCGGTGCCGCCCGCCGACAAGGACGTCCTGGACCTCGACAAGCTCTGACGCCCGAACGGCGCCCCACCCGACCACCCCTCCGGCGATCCGTCACCCCTCTGGGGGGAGCGGGCACGGACCGCCGCCCCGGCCGGGGAGGAACACCCGCCTCCCCGGCCACAGGGCGTCACGTCACGGCGCGTGGCGGCGACGCCGACCGCTTCTCAGCGGGCCCGGAACCGCTCCGGTGCCTTCGTCGGGTTGCCGCCGGAGGGCAGCTTCTGGTCCGGGCAGGTGGACAGGACCTTCTTCATCGCGGTCTTCTCGGCCGCGGTGACCCACAGTTCGTACTTCTTCTTCACCGCGACCTGCGCGGCGACGTACGTGCACCGGTAGGCCTTGGCGGGCGGCAGCCACGTCGCCGCGTCGCCGTCGCCCTTGGAGCGGTTGGCGCTCGCGTCCACGGCTATCAGGTTGAGCGGGTCGTTGGCGAGCGCTATGCGCTTGCTCGCGTCCCAGTACGCGGCGCCCTTCTGCCAGGCGTCCGAGAGGGCGACGACATGGTCGATGTCGACCTGGCTGCGCCCACGCCGGTAGACGATCTCCTTGTCGGAGTACGGGTCCCGCTCCAGCACGCCGTACGACACCTTGCAGTCCCCGTCGGTGAACCGCACCTGCTTCAGGTCCCGTTTGAGGATGTCGTCGCGGGTGGGGCAGCCGTTGGAGTCGGTGTCCGCCCAGGCGGTGCCGAACTTCTCCCGGACGTAACCGGTCTTCGGCGACCGCCCCTTGACGGTCAGCGACTCGGCGGCGGCGAGCGCCTCGCCGCCGGTCTTCGCCGGCTCCGGTCCGCTCGCGCCGCCGTCCAGCTGCTCCGTGCATCCGGTCACGAACAGTGCCACGACGGCAGCCGCAACCGCCCCGCCCCTCAGACGCGTCACGCTGCGCCCCTCCCCTAACCTGCCTGGTCCCGCCCCTGGTTCGGGCGTCCTTCACCTGGTGCCCACCGTAGCGGGGAATACGCCCAGGCCACACGGGGGGTACTGGGGTCACGGGGGCGAACGCGCGGACCGCGCACCCTCCGCGACCCCGAAGACGCGCGGGCTACGACCCCAGGATGGACGCCAGGAACTCCCCTACCCAGCCCAGCAGTTCACGGCCGACCAGCGGCTTGCCGCCGACCTTCGCGGTCTTGGGGCGGGGTACGAGGACCTGGTGGACGGCCGGCTTGATCACCGAGCCCGGGTAGAGGCGCTTGACGCGCAGCTCCTGCGACTCGCGCAGATCCACCGGGGCGAAGCGGATGTTGTTGCCCTGGAGGACGATCTCGCCGACACCGCAGGCCCGGGCGAGCATGCGCAGCCCGGCCACCAGCAGCAGGTTCTCCACCGGCTCGGGCAACTTGCCGTAGCGGTCGGTGAGTTCCTCGCGGACGGCCTTGATGTCCTCCTCGGAGTTCGCGGAGGCGATGGACCGGTAGGCCTGGAGGCGCAGCCGCTCGCCGGGCGCGTAGTCGTGCGGGACGTGCGCGTCGACCGGCAGCTCGATCTTGACCTCCAGCGGTGGCTCCTCCTCGATCTCCCCCGTCTCCAGTTGCCGCCGGTAGTCCGCGACCGCCTCGCCCACCATCCGCACGTACAGGTCGAAGCCGACGCCCGCGATGTGCCCGGACTGCTCGCCGCCCAGCAGGTTTCCCGCGCCGCGGATCTCCAGGTCCTTCATCGCCACGTACATGCCGGCGCCCATCTCGGTGTGCTGCGCGATGGTCGCCAGACGCTCGTGGGCCGTCTCCGTCAGCGGCTTCTCCGGCGGGTACAGGAAGTAGGCGTAGCCGCGCTCGCGGCCGCGGCCCACCCGGCCGCGCAGCTGGTGCAGCTGGGACAGGCCGAAGTTGTCGCCGCGCTCCACGATCAGGGTGTTGGCGTTGGAGATGTCGATGCCGGACTCGACGATCGTCGTGGAGACCAGCACGTCGAACTTCTTCTCCCAGAAGTCGACGACGACCTGCTCCAGGGCCGCCTCCGACATCTGGCCGTGGGCGGTGGCGATGCGCGCCTCGGGGACGATCTCCCGCAGCCGGGCCGCGGCGCGGTCGATGGACTCCACCCGGTTGTGGATGTAGAAGACCTGGCCCTCGCGCAGCAGTTCACGGCGGATCGCCGCGCCGATCTGCCTCTCCTCGTACGGCCCGACGAACGTCAGCACCGGGTGCCGCTCCTCGGGCGGCGTGGTGATCGTCGACATCTCCCTGATGCCGGTCACCGCCATCTCCAGCGTGCGCGGGATCGGGGTCGCCGACATCGTCAGGACGTCGACGTTCGCGCGGAGCTTCTTCAGCTGCTCCTTGTGCTCGACGCCGAAGCGCTGCTCCTCGTCGACGATGACCAGGCCGAGGTCCTTGAACTTCGTCTCCGAGGAGAACAGGCGGTGGGTGCCGATGACGATGTCCACCGCGCCGTCCCCGAGGCCCTCCACGACCGTCTTCGCCTCGGTGTCGGTCTGGAAGCGGGAGAGCGCTCTGACGTTCACCGGGAACTGCGCGTACCGCTCGGAGAACGTGCCGAAGTGCTGCTGCACCAGCAGCGTCGTCGGGACCAGGACCGCGACCTGCTTGCCGTCCTGGACCGCCTTGAAGGCGGCGCGGACCGCGATCTCCGTCTTGCCGTAGCCGACGTCGCCGCAGATCAGGCGGTCCATCGGGACCGACTTCTCCATGTCCTCCTTGACCTCGGCGATCGTGGTCAGCTGGTCCGGGGTCTCCGCGTACGGGAAGGCGTCCTCCAGCTCGCGCTGCCACGGCGTGTCCGAGCCGAAGGCGTGCCCGGGCGCCGCCATCCGCGCGCTGTAGAGCTTGATCAGGTCGGCGGCGATCTCCTTGACCGCCTTCTTCGCCCGCGCCTTGGTCTTCGTCCAGTCGGCGCCGCCGAGCCGGTGCAGCGTGGGTGCCTCGCCGCCGACGTACTTGGTGATCTGCTCCAGCTGGTCGGTGGGGATGTACAGCCGGTCGCCGGGCTGGCCGCGCTTGGCCGGGGCGTACTCCACCACCAGGTACTCGCGGGTCGCGCCCTGCACCGTGCGCTGCACCATCTCGATGTAGCGGCCCACGCCGTGCTGCTCGTGGACGATGTAGTCACCCGTCTCCAGGGTCAGCGGGTCGACGGTCTTGCGCCGTCGCACGGGCATCCGCGCGCCGTCCCGGCCGGCCGTCTTCTGGCCGGTCAGGTCGGTCTCGGTGAGGACGGCCAGCTTCAGCGCGGCGTCGACGAAGCCGTGGTCGATGCCGCCGCAGGCCACGTGCACGACCGACGGGGAAATCTGCCCGAGGTCCACGTCGAGGCGGGCCGCGATGCCCTCCCCGCCCAGCACCTCGACGGTACGCGAGGCCGGGCCGTGGCCCTCGGTGACGAACACCGCGCGCCAGCCGTCCGCGAGCCAGCCCTTGGTGTCGGCGAGCGCCTTCGCGATGTCCCCGCGGTACGTCTCGGGTGCGTGCATGCCCAGCTTGAGCGTGTCCCCGTCTCCGTCGTACACCGTCTCGTCCGCGGCGAACGGCGACACCGACCACCACATCATGTCCAGCTCGCGCGCCCGGTCCCGGACGTCCGCGATCGACCACAGGGAGGCCGCGCCGAGGTCGATGGGCGCCTCGCCGCCGCCGGCCGAGGCCGCCCAGGACGCCTGGAGGAACTCGTGGGAGGTCGCCACCAGGTCCGCCGCGCGCGTGCGCACCCGCTCCGGGTCGCACACCACGGTCATGGCGCCCTTGGGCAGCACGTCGAGCAGCAGCTCCATGTCGTCGACGAGGACCGGCGCCAGCGACTCCATGCCCTCCACCGCGATGCCCTCGGCGATCCTGCCGAGCAGCTCGCCGAGCTCCGGATGCCGCTCGGCGAGTGCACGCGCCCGCGTGCGTACGTCCTCGGTGAGCAGCAGCTCACGGCAGGGCGGGGCCCACAGTCCGTGCTCGGCGACCTCCAGGGAGCGCTGGTCGGCGACCTTGAAGTACCGGATCTCCTCGACGTCGTCGCCCCAGAACTCGATGCGCAGGGGGTGTTCCTCGGTGGGCGGGAAGACGTCGAGGATGCCGCCGCGCACGGCGAACTCGCCACGCTTCTCCACCAGTTCCACGCGCGAGTACGCGGCGCCGGCGAGGTCGTCCACCACGTCGTTCAGGTCCGCGGTCTGCCCCGTTCGCAGGGACACCGGCACCAGGTCCCCCAGGCCCTTGACCTGCGGCTGGAGCACCGAGCGCACGGGTGCGACGACGACCGAGACCGGGCCGGTCTCCGGATCGCCGGGGTTCGGGTGGGCCAGGCGGCGCAGCACGGCCAGGCGGCGGCCCACGGTGTCGCTGCGCGGGCTGAGCCGCTCGTGCGGCAGCGTCTCCCAGGAGGGGTACTCCACGACGCCCTCCGCCGGCAGCAGCGAGCGCAGGGCCGCGACCAGGTCCTCGGCCTCGCGGCCGGTCGCCGTCACCGCGAGCACGGGACGGGCGGCCTCACGGGCCAGGGCGGCGACGGTGAAGGGGCGGGCGGCGGGGGGACCGACGAGGTCGACGTGCATGCGGTTGCCGTCCGCCGCCGCGGTGATCGCTTCCGCGAGGGCTGGGTCCTTGACGACGGCGTCGAGCAGACCGTGCAGGCTCATGGGGGGCTTTCCGTCCGAATCCGTCCGAGGGTGGGCAACGCGAAGATCCCGACTCGTGCGGCGGGCCGGGGATTCCTTCAGCGTACGCCGCCGGGCTGGCGGGCAGCGGGGGCTGTGGACAACCCCGGTCCCGCCCCCGCCGCCCCTTCCGGCACAAGCCCGGTGCCGGGAAGTCCCCCTGACTTCCCGGCACCGGGCTCCACCGTGACCCCCGTCCACGGGGGGGTCGCGTCGCGCTCGCTACTCCGTCGCGATCGCGTTCAGTACGTTCATCCGGCCCGCCCGGAAGGCCGGGATCAGGGCGGCGAACAGGCCCACGAAGGCCGAGCCGATGAAGACTCCGGCGATCGTGCCCCAGGGGATCTCCAGGACCTTCAGGCCCTCCAGGGCGAGGAGCTTCTGGGCGGTCGCGCCCCAGCCCATGCCCAGCCCCAGGCCCAGCAGCGCGCCGAACAGGGCGATCACCACGGACTCCAGGCGGATCATGCGGCGCAGCTGGCGGCGGGAGAGGCCGATCGCCCGCATCAGGCCGATCTCCCTCGTCCGCTCGACCACCGACAGCGCCAGGGTGTTCACCACACCCAGGACGGCGACGATGATCGCCAGGGCGAGCAGGCCGTAGACCATGTTGAGCAGCTGGCCGATCTGGTTCTGCAGCTCCTCCTTGTAGTCGGTCTGGTCGCGCACGGTGTACTGCGGGTAGTCGTGCAGCGCGGACTTGAGCGCCTGGTACGCGGCGGTCTCCTGCCCGTCCTTGGCGGTGGCGAAGAGCAGCAGGTCGAGCGGCATCCGGTCGGCGGGCACGTACTTCGCGACCGTGGCGATCGAGACGTACGACGCGCCGTTGTCGATCAGGCCGTCGTCGCTGGTGACGGCGCGGACCGTGAGCTCGGCCGTCGTGCCGCCCTTGAAACCGACCTCGATCGTGGAGCCGGGCTTGACGCCGTGCTTCTTGGCGAAGCCCTCGGGGACGGACATCGAGTCGGGCCGGTAGGCGTCGGCGAGCGTGCCCTCGACCGTCTTGGTGCGCAGGTCCTGGGCGTAGGTCGGATCGGCCGCGTTGATCATCTCGTTCTTGGAGGTACGGCCGTCCGGCGTGGTCAGGGAGACGTCCACGAGCTTGTACTCGGTGACCCGCTCCAGCCCCGGGGCGTCCTTCACGGCCTTCACCGCCTGCGGGGTGATGACCTCGCCGTTGTCGCTCTGGATGATGAAGTCCGTGCCGACGGTCTTGTCGAGCTGGTCGGTGGCGGAGGCGACCATCGAGGAGCCGACCACCGACAGGCAGGCCACCAGGGCCAGGCCGATCATCAGCGCGGCACCCGTGGCGCCGGTGCGGCGCGGGTTGCGCAGCGCGTTGCGCTCGGCCATCCGCCCGATCGGACCGAAGATCCGCAGCAGGACCACGCTGAGCACGCGGACCAGGCCGCCCACGAGCAGCGGGCCGACGACGACGAGGCCGATCAGGGTGAGCACCACGCCCAGACCCAGCCACGCCGAGCCCTGAGTGGCCTTGTCGGCGTCGGCCGCGGCGAACAGGCTCGCGGCGCCCACGCCGGTGAGGACCAGGCCGACGAGGGCCCGTACGGCCCCGGCCCTGCCGTCGGCCGGGGTCCCCGCGTCACGCAGGGCGGCCATCGGGGAGACCTTGCCGGCCCGCCGGGCGGGCAGGTAGGCGGCGAGGACGGTGACGACCACGCCGAGGACCAGGCCGATCACGGGGGTGGTCCAGGCGACCGTGAGGTCGTCGGTGGACAGGTGCATGCCCATCTGGCTCATGAGCTTCATCAGGCCGACCGCGATGCCGACGCCCGCCCCGACACCGAGCACGGAACCGACCACGCCCAGCAGCAGCGCCTCGACCAGCACGGACCGGTTGACCTGACGGCGGGAGGAGCCGATGGCGCGCATCAGGCCGATCTCGCGGGTGCGCTGGGCGACCAGCATCGAGAAGGTGTTGATGATCAGGAAGATGCCGACCAGGAAGGCGATTCCGGCGAAGCCGAGCATCCCGTACTTCATCACGTTCAGGAAGCTCTCGATGTCCTTCTGGTTGGCGTCGGCGACCTCCTTGGCGGTCTGCACCTTGTAGCCGGCGCCGAGCGCGGAGGCCACGTTCTTCTTCAGCTGCTCGTCGGTGACGCCCTTGGCGGCCGTCACGTTGACGTTCGTGTACACGTCGGCCCGGCCGACCAGGGTCTGCTGGGCGGTCCTGGTGTCCAGGTAGAAGATCGCCGCGCCGGGGTTGGTGACGGTGAAGGCGGCGATGCCGGACACGTGCGCGCGGTGGGTGCCGACCGCGGTGATCACACCGATCTCGTCGCCCAGTTTCAGGTGGTGCTTGTCGGCGGTGTCGGCGTCGACCATCACCTGGTCCGGGCCCTTGGGCGCCGCACCGGAGGTGATCTTCATGGTGCGGGAGTCGTTGTCGTTCCAGTTGCCGACGATGGTGGGCGCGCCGCTGCTGGGCGACAGCTTGTCCTTGTCGGCGTCGACGACGGTCACCGAGGTGGAGAACACCGTCCCCTCGGCGGCGCGCACGCCCTGGGCCCGGCGCACCTCGCCGAGCACGGAGGCCGGCATGACCGGCGGCTTGCCGGTGCGGGAGGTGGTCTCACCGGTGTCGGACGAGGTCTTGGCGCTCACCGTCACGTCCGAGGCGGTCGCCTGGAACAGCTTGTCGAACGTGGTGTTCATGGTGTCGGTGAACACGAGCGTGCCGCACACGAAGGCCACCGACAGCAGCACGGCGACGGCCGACAGTGCCATGCGTCCCTTGTGCGCGAAGAAGTTGCGCAGGGAGGTCTTCAGGACGGTCATGACGTACGTCCCCGGGCGTCGAAGTCCTTCATGCGGTCCAGGACCTGATCGGCCGTCGGCTGGTTCATCTCGTCGACGATCCGGCCGTCGGCGAGGTACAGCACGCGGTCGGCGTAGGAGGCGGCCACCGGGTCGTGCGTGACCATCACGATCGTCTGGCCGAGGTCGTCCACCGACCGGCGCAGGAAGCCCAGCACCTCGGCGCCCGCGCGGGAGTCCAGGTTGCCGGTCGGCTCGTCACCGAAGATGATCTCGGGCCGGGCGGCCAGGGCCCGGGCCACGGCGACGCGCTGCTGCTGGCCGCCGGAGAGCTGGTTGGGCCGGTGCTTGAGCCGTCCCGCGAGACCGACGGTCTCCACCACCTGCTCCAGCCACTTCCGGTCCGGCTTGCGGCCGGCGATGTCCATGGGCAGGGTGATGTTCTCGAGCGCGTTCAGCGTGGGCAGCAGGTTGAACGCCTGGAAGATGAAGCCGATCCGGTCCCGGCGCAGCTGTGTGAGCTTCTTGTCCTTCAGCCCGGTGATCTCGGTCTCGTCCAGGAAGATCTGGCCGCTCGTCACGGTGTCGAGGCCGGCGAGGCAGTGCATCAGCGTGGACTTGCCGGAGCCGGAGGGGCCCATGATCGCGGTGAACCGGCCGCGGGCGATGTCCACGTCGACGTGGTCGAGGGCGACGACACGGGTCTCCCCGGCCCCGTACGCCTTCACGACCTGCCGCGCCCGCGCGGCGACGGCCGTAGTCCCTCCAGTACCCCCGTGCCTGGGAATGGTCACAGCCGTTGTCACGTCAAGTCTCCTATGTCGGTCTGGTGGTGAAACACGTCTGGTGGCGAGTGGCGTCTGCTGGTGAATCGCGGTGGTGAGCCGCGTTCGACGGATCGAGTCGGTGCGTGTACGTCGTGCGCTGCGGTACGCCGTCGAGTCTGGTCGACGGGGGCTGTCCGGCGCGCTGGTGCTCAGCGCAGTCTTCTCCGGGGGAAAACCCCACCCCCGCCGCTCCGGCGTACCGCCCCCCGCGGCGTAAAGCCAGGTTAAGGACCGCCCCCGTCCCCGCTCGTCCTCCGTCGGTACGAACCCTCCCCGACCCCGGGTACGGAGCTTCCCCTAGGGGTCCTCCTCCCATGGGCGGACACGTTCTCAGGGTCGCCTCCGCCTCCCGGCCTCCTCAGCCTCCGCCCTCCCGCTACGTGAAGGTCAAGTGGGAAGCTGTCCGAGCCAGATGGATGCAGGGGGAAAGGATCCGGGGTGGGCAGCACCGAACCCGCGACACGGCAGGCCGCTCGACCCGGCGCGACCGACCGGCGGGGCGCGGTCGTCGCCGCGCTCATGCTGGCCATGGCACTGGCCGCCCTCGACTCGACGATCGTGTCGACGGCCGTGCCGCAGATCGTCGGGGACCTGGGCGGCTTCTCCGTGTTCTCGTGGCTGTTCTCTGGCTATCTGCTGGCCGTGACGGTGACTCTGCCCGTCTACGGCAAGCTGTCCGACACCTTCGGCCGCAAACCGGTGCTCGTCGCGGGCGCGGTCGTCTTCCTCGTCGGCTCCCTGCTGTGCGCCGGCGCCTGGAACATGGGCGCGCTGATCGCCTTCCGCGTCGTCCAGGGCCTGGGCGGCGGGGCGTTGCAGGGCACGGTCCAGACACTCGCCGCCGACCTGTACCCGCTGGAGCAGCGTCCGAAGATCCAGGCGAAGCTCTCCACGGTGTGGGCGGTGTCGGCGATCGCCGGACCGGCCCTGGGCGGCGTCCTGGCCGCCTACGCCGACTGGCGCTGGATCTTCCTGGTCAACCTTCCGATCGGCGCCGTCGCCCTGTGGCTGATCGTCCGCCACCTGCGCGAGCCGGAGCGGGAGCCGCGGTCGCGCCCGCGCGTCGACTGGGCGGGCGCGCTGGCGGTGTTCGCGTGCGCGGGCGTCCTGCTCACCGCGGTGGTGCAGGGCGGGGTGGCGTGGCCGTGGCTGTCGGCGCCGTCGCTCGCCCTGTTCGGTACGGGGCTGGCGCTGGCCGCCGCGGTGGTGGTGATCGAACGGCGAGCGGCGGAGCCGATCCTCCCTGGCTGGGTGTGGCGCCGCCGTACGATCGCCGCGGTGAATCTCGCCCTGGGCGCGCTGGGGCTGCTGATGGTCGCCCCGACGGTCTTCCTGCCCACGTACGCCCAGTCGGTGCTGGGCCTGGCGCCGGTGGCCGCCGGTTTCGTCCTGTCGGTCTGGACGCTGAGCTGGCCGGTGTCGGCCGCGCTCAGCCAGCACGTCTACCGGCGGATCGGCTTCCGCAACACCGCCATGCTCGGCATCGGCGCGGCGGCGCTGACCCTGTTCGCCTTCCCCTTCCTGCCCTACCCCGGCGCGGCCTGGCAGCCCGCCGCGCTGATGCTGGTGCTGGGCGCGGCCCTCGGCCTGTTCCAGCTCCCCCTCATCGTGGGCGTCCAGTCGACGGTGGGGTGGTCGGAGCGGGGCACCGCCACCGCCTCCATCCTCTTCTGCCGCCAGACCGGTCAGACGCTCGGCGCGTCCGTCTTCGGCGCGGTCGCCAACGGGGTGCTGGCCACCCGCCTCGGTGGCGCGAGCGACCTGGAGTCGGTGACGCGGGCGCTGAGTTCGGGCACGGCGCCGGAGGCCACACGCCGGGCCATCGCCGACGCGGTGCACGCGGTGTACGTGGGAGCGGGGTGCGCGGCGGCGCTGGCGTTCACGGTGCTGCTGGTACTGGCGCCGCGCCGCTTCCCGGTACTGAAGGACTGAGGCGGCCGGCCGCGGGGCGCTACTCGGCCCACGCTCCTTCCCTCAGCGCCGTGATGCTGTCCCGCACGGTGTCCATCTGGGCCCGTACGGCGTCCCACACCTCGCCGTGCTCCCGCAGAACCAGCTCGGTCTCGTGGGCGATCCGGTCCGCGCGCAGCCGCGCCCCGGCCAGCAGCTCCGCCGCCCGCGCGCGAGCCTCCTCCGGTTCCCGTCCGGCCTCCTCCCGCGCGTCGGCGAGAGCCCGCTCCGCCTCGGACAGCGCCCTCTCGGCGGCCGCCACCCGCTCGATGTGGTCCGCCTCCAGCGTTGCCTGACGCTCCGTCACCTCCTGCTCCGCGTCGACCAGCGCGTCCGCCTGTTCACGGGACTGCTCGGCGAGCATCCCGGACGTGCGCTGCCGCATCTCCCGCAGCGCCGCCAGCGCCTCGCCGCGGGACTCCTTCACCTCGCGCCGCACGGAGATCCGGACGTCGTCGGCCTCCGCCCGGGCCGCGAGCAGCCGCTGCCGGGCCCGTTCGTCGGCCTCGGCGCGTACGGCGTCGGCGTGCGCCCGCGCGTCCTGGAGCACACCGTCCGCGTGCGTCCGCGCCGTCTCCAGCAGTTCGTCCGCCTCCTGCCGCGCCCGCTCCCGGACCCTCCGCGCCTCCTCGAGTCCCAGCTCGTACAGCCGCCGGGCGCCCTCGCCCAGCGACTCGTAGGTCTGCTCGCCGAGTCGCGCGACCCTCTCCCGCAGGGCCGCGAGTTCCTCCTCCATGTTCCTGGCCAGGACGGTCAGCCTCGCGGCCCGCTCCCAGGCGGCGTCCCGGTCGTCGGAGAGGGCGTCCGCGAAGGCCTTCACCTGATCGGTGCGGTAGCCGCGTCCCCGTACGACCACGAAGCCGTGGAGCGACATCGGTTCGCTGCCCATCCTGGACCCCTCTCCCACCGTCGGTGATTTCGCGCACATCTTGAGGGATTGGGCGGAAATGTTCATAACGCGACACTCCGGGCGCAACCGGCAGCCGGCCTCGAACACAAAAGGGCCGGGCCCGGTCACACGACCGGGCCCGGCCCCTTGGTCCGAACGCTCACACGCTCACAGCAGCCCGTCCCACATCTGCTCCAGCAGCACCGACCACCAGCTCTCGGGCGAACCGAGCGCCGCCGGGTCGAGCGCGGCCAACTGCGCCTGGAAGTCGACGGTCCAGCGGCCCGCCTGCTCCTGGTTCAGACCGAACCGCAGCCGCCACATCCGGCCGAGCAGCGCCAGGCAGCGCGCGAACTCCGGCAGGCCGGTGTTCACGAACTGCGGCGCCACGGGCGCACCGCCCGGCCCCGCCTCCACGGGCACCGCCACGATGTTCGCCGTGCCGTACTGCACGCAGATCGCCTTGCCGAAGTCGCTGCCCATGACGAGGTAGGAACCCGCGTCCGAGGCCGGCTGCGCCCCGCGCTCGGCCGCCAGCTCCGCCAGCGTCGGCACCGGGCGGCCCGGCTGGGCCTGTGCCCAGAAGAACGGACCCATGTCCATGGGCAGACCCGCCACCACCAGCGTGTGCGCCACGACCGGCGGTACGCCCTGCCGGGAGACCGCCGCCTGCTCGAACCGGAAGACACCCGGCCCGAACGCCGCGGCGAGCTCCTGCGCGATCCCCTCCGGGGGAATCGGCGGCACCGGCTGCACCGGCGGAAGCGGCGCGCGGACCGGTCCGGGACGGGCCGGACCGTCTGCCACCTGGTGCAACTCACCCTGATGAGCGAGCAGTTGCTGCATGCCCTGCTGACGGCTCGCGTGGTCGGTGCCGTACGGGGCGATGGACGCGATGCGGGCCTGCGGCCACTGCTCACGGATCATCCGCGCGCAGTACGCGCCCGGCAGCTCGCAGGACTCCAGCTCCGTGTGCAGCTCCAGGACCCGGTCCGGCGGCACGTTCATGGCCCGCAGTTCGTGGAAGATCTGCCACTCCGGGTGCGGCGTGCCGGGCGCGGAGCGCCGGATCAGCTGCTGCTCGGAACCGTCGTGCGCGCGGTAGCGCAACACGGCCTGGTAGCCGGGCCCGACGGTCGGCTGCCCCTGCTGGGGGTAGCCGTAGGCCGGGGGATGCTGCCCCGGAACGGGCGGCTGACCGGGCATCACCTGACCAGGAACAGGCGGCTGACCAGGCATCACCTGACCGGGCACGCGCGGCCCGCCCGGCGGCGGCACCGCGCCCGGCGGCATGGGCGGCGGAGTGCCCGGAGGCATACCAGGCACACCAGGGCCGCCCGGGGCGCCGGGAGCGCCCGGTGGCGGCGGAGGCGTGTGGGGACCGCCCGAGGGGGGCGCGGCCAGCATCGTCTCCGCGTGGTGCACGACTCCCGGAGCGCCGGGGGCGCCGGGCATGCCCGGGGCACCCGGAGGCACACCGGGGGCACCCGGGGCGCCAGGGGGTGCCGGCGGCTGCGACGCGCCGGAGGCACCCGGCGGATTGGGCGCACCCGGAGCACCCGGCGGAGCCGGTGGGGGCGGGGTGCCCCCACCGCTGAGTCCGGGGTCGGCGAGCATCGTGGCGGCGTGGTGGACGCCGCCCGGGGGCGTACCGCCGGGCGTGCCCGGACCGGTGAGGCCCTCGGGCCCGTCGGGGCCGAGCGACGACACCATCTGGGTCGGCACGTAACCGCCCGCGGCGCCCGGAGGGGGAGGTGTGGACGGACCTCCCGGCCGCGCGCCCGGCGTGCCCGGAGCACCCGGCGGCGGAGGCGTGGTCGAACCGCCCCCACGGCGTGGCGGAGGCGCCGCCTTGCTGGTCGCGGCGTCGGCGATGTCACCGGCGTTGGACGCGAGCGGCCGCCCGTGACCGGCACCGCCCGGCGCCTGCGCACCCGGGGCCGGCGGCGGAGGCGGCGTACCCGGAGCCGCGGGACCACCCGGCCCACCCGGCGCCTGCGGATACCCGTACCCGGCACCACCCACCGGCCCGTACGGCGGCGGAGGCGTGCTGCCCTGCGGCACACCCGGCACCGGCGGCGGAGGCGGCGAACCCGGAGCCGCGGGGCCACCCGGCCCACCCGGCGCCTGCGGATACCCGTACCCCGCACCCAGGGCGGGCGAAGTACCCGGCGGGACCGGCCCGTTGGGCTCGTCGACCGCCGGTGCGAACGTCGTGCGCGGGAGCGCGCTGCCGCCCGCCATCAGCGCCGTCTTGGCGTCCGGCGGGGCGGCGGGCGGCGGGGTGTCGTCGTCGGAACCGCTCAGCGGCGGCGCGAACACGGTCGCCGGCAGCGGTACGGAACGGTCGTCCCCGGTGTCGGCGTTGGTGTCCGTACCCGCCCACGGGGTCGCCCCGGCCGGCGCACCCGGCGCACCCGCGCCCGCGGACGCGCCCAGCGGCACCCCGGCCTGCGTCTGAGGAAGCGGACCACTCCCGGCCGCCTGCGCCGACGCGGCGGCGGCCGCGCCGCCCCCCGTGCCCGATTCGCCGCGCCGGTCCGGGATGCCCATCCGGTCCGCCGCCTCCTGGAGCCACTCCGGCGGGCTCAGCAGGAAGGACGTCTGATTCAGGTCCACCCGCGCCGGGGGCGCCGGGGCCGCGTGGGCGGGCGGCTCGACCCGGCCGTACTCCTCCTCGTACCGGCGGACCACCTCGCCCACCGGCAGCGCGGGCCACAGCGTGGCCTCCCCGCTGTCCCGGGCGATCACCAGTCGCTGCGCGCCCCCGTCCAGGCGCGGACCGCCCTCACGGTCCTCGGCCCACACCACGAAGCCCAGCTCGAACTCCCGTACCCGCACCTCGCGGTGCTGGTACGCGGGCACATCCCCGTTGATCCACTCCTCGGCGCGCTCCTGCGCCTGCGCGAACGTCACCATCGCTCGACTCACTCCCCCACCGACGAGACGGCCACGGCACGGACGAAACCGCCGTCCACCATCAGGTTCGCCACCGTCTCCAGCTCCGGCGGCGAACCCGCCAGCCGGGACAGGAACGCGTCGAAGTCCTCACCGCACGGCAGCAGCAACCGCTGCACCCGCTCCGCCTGCGGCCAGGACGGATCCACGTCCCGTGCGTCGTCGTACGCGCAGAACCACACCGAACCGGCCCGCTCGCCCTTCACCTTCACCGCGAGCAGTCCGCCCTGGACGAAGCCGACGGCCAGGTATTCCTTGGTCAGATGGTCGCGCAGGCACTTGTTGACGTACACCAGGTCGTTGACCGCGGCTTCTTCGCGGACCGTGAAGAACGGCTGGTCGACCAGCAGTCCCAACTCCGCGTCCAGGGCCGTTCCGACGGGCGCGCAGCCGCCCGCCGCCTTCAGGAACGAGCGGTAGGCGCCCGGCAGTCGGTACCCGAGGTCCTCCTCGACCCCCTGCACCTGCTGCTCGGACACCGCGGCACCCGACTTCGGCAGCCGGAAGTGCGCCGGCCGCGTCTCCTGCAGCGGGCGGGTGCCCCGCTTGCCCTGGTCGACGTTCGCGGTCGCGATCCCGCCGTGGTGGCGCAGCAGCGCCTTCACGTCCACCGGGACCAGTTCCAGGCGCCGGGAGCCGGCCACGTGGTGCCACGTCCAGCCGTGCGGGGTCGCCACGTTCGGCACCGTGTCCCACAACTCGTGCCCCGACGCCGCCATCGCCGCGTTCGCGGACACGTAGTCCGTCAGCCGCAGTTCGTCGACCCCGAACCCCTGCGGCGGCTCCGCGATCTCCACCGCGGCCCGCGCGTACGGCGAGAAGTCGGGGAAACCGCGGTCGTCCACCCGCACCCCTCTCGGGTGACGTGCGGCCCGGACCGGATCCGGAAAGTGCACGACCTGCCCGGCATAGGCCGCGTTCGGCGGCACGGCCTGTCCCCCAGCCTGGCGGCCGGGTGGTACCCCAAGCCCGAGCCGACCTGTCGTCATGGCTGTTGCCCCCTGCGGCACTCTGTACGGCCCACGGCGACCGGCTCGCTGCTCCGCCCCGCCGAGGCCCGTATCCCTACTTCTCTCCAACGCGTCCACCGCGCGCGTCGCGGCGTGCCGACAGCCTATGCGGTACGACGTCACCGGTCACCGGGCCGCCACCCGTCGGCCCGGCCCCGCCGTGACCAGCCGTCACCCTCCAGTGACGCACTGCCCCGGACGGGGTGTGTCACACCGCCCCAGCTTCCGCAGCAGCCACGCCATTTGGCACTCTGTGAGTTTCCGGGGGATGCACGGGAGGGAAAATCGATCATGAACGCGACGCAGACGGGACCGCACACGAGCGCCTCCGGCGACCCCAGAGTCGGCTGGAGCAGCGCCGAGACACCGCACGCGCCCGCGCTCCGCCACCGCCGCGACGGCATTCTCCCGACCGTCGCCGCCGCCCTCTCCGTGCGCGGCGCCACCCTCACGGGCACCGCCGCCCGAGGCGAGGAGCCGCCTGCCCTGCACCCCCTCGTCCAGGACTTCCTCGACGCCCTCACCAGCGCCCAGCGCGACCGCTTCACCGGCCGCTGCGCCGAGACCATCCTGATCTCCCGGCACATCACCGCCGCCGACGCCGCCCGGAGCAAACGTGCCTCCCGCAAACCCATGAGCAACGGCGAGGCCCGCAAGAGCCTGAAACACGCCAAACTCACCACCCGGCGCATCCGCGAGGACGGCGACCCCCTGCACGGCGGCTTCGCCGGCCCCTGCCGGGCCTGCACCGCGCTCAGCGCCCACTTCGGCGTCCGCATCGTCGACCCCACCGCCGGCAAGAGCTGACCCGCCCGGCCACGAGACCCCCCGGCCGCGGCCACGCGAAACCCCCACGACCGCACCACCCGCCCGGCACCACCCGCCGCGGCACGATCCACGAACGAAGGGCAGATGCACGCCGACCGCGCCTCCTTCCCCAAACCCTCGGCTCCTCCCCATGGGCAGGGGGGAACCCCAGCTCGCTTCGCCGCGCCCGTCGACGCCGCGCTGCGCGCCGCCGGCTGGCAGCCGGGGCGGTGGGACATAAAGCAGGCCGAGGTGTGGGCCGACGCCCTGCGCGAGCACCTCTCGCCCGCCGGCCACCACCACTGCGTGTTCCCCGCCGCCGTCGAGGCCTGGGCGGAATTCGGCGGCCTGCGCGTCTCGCCCACCGGGCCCGGCCGCCGGATCGCTCCCGCCGCCCTCGACCTGGATCCGCTGCACGGCCTCCATATGGCCCGCACCCTCGGCGACCTCGGCCGCGCCCTGGACACCGAGGTCTGCCCGCTGGGCGCCGAGACCGAGAGCCGGTCCCTGCTCGCCATCGACACCGAGGGCCGTGTCTACGCCCTCGACCACACCGGCGACTGGTACCTCGGGCCCGACATCGACCAGGCCCTGTCGGCCCTCATCTCCGGCACGGAACCCGTACGGCTCACCACGGGCTGAACACCCGTACGGCTCGCCGGCTCGCTGGGGGCGGGACCCACCGCGCACCGGACGGAAGCGCCGCTACGACGCCGGGATCACCGCCGACACCCGGAAGCCTCCCGCGTCCGTCGGCCCCGACACGAAGACACCGCCCAGCGCGACGACCCGCTCCCGCATACCGAGCAGTCCGTTCCCGCCCGACGGCAGCCCCGCCGACGCCGACGCGGGCTCGGGCGGCGGCTCGTTCTCCACCTGCATCGCGATCTCCGCCGAGCGGTGCGCCAGCCGCACGTACGTCTTCGCCCCCGCCGCGTGCTTGTGGACGTTCGTCAGTGCCTCCTGCACCACGCGGTACGCCGTCTGCTCGACCTCCGCCGCGTACGGGCGGACCGTGCCCTGCACCGACAGGTCCACGGCCATCCCGGCGGCAGCCGACTGCCCGACCAGCTCGTCCAGCTCCGACAGGCACGGCCCCTCGGGCGTGCCGCCGGCGGCCCGGGAGGCCGCGGCCGCCGCGGCGGCCCCCACCGCGGCGAGCGGCACGGCGTCCGGCGCACCCTGCTCCGACGCCTCCGCCTCCGTCTGCGCCTGTGCCCGGCTCCGGGGCCGGGTCCGGGTCTGGGGTTGGCCCAGTGCGGGCCCCTCCGTGCTGCGCAGCACCCCGAGCATCTCCCGCAGCTCGGTCAGCGCCTGCCGCCCCATGTCCCCCACCAGGGCCGCGTTCTTCACCGCCTTCTCCGGATCCTTGCGGGCCACGGCCTGCAACGCGGCGGCATGGACCACCATCAGAC
This sequence comes from Streptomyces sp. NPDC001231, assembly GCF_042896885.1. Lineage (NCBI taxonomy): Bacteria > Bacillati > Actinomycetota > Actinomycetes > Kitasatosporales > Streptomycetaceae > Streptomyces > Streptomyces sp. NPDC001231. Next base: position 104,102 of record NZ_JBIAXS010000014.1, on the reverse strand, counting down.
TCACCCGGTGCGCGACCACGTCGTGCATCTCCCGCGCGATTCGGGTCCGCTCCTCGTTGCGGGCCCACTCGGCCCGCTCCTCCGCCCGCTCCGCGAGCAGCTGCAACTCCCGTTCGAGACTGTCCGCCCGCTCCCGCAGGCTCTCCATCAGCCGCCGCCGGGCCCCGACGTACAGGCCGAGAAGAAGGGGAGGGGCCGTCAGCCCGAGCGAGGTGGTCACCGCGGCGAACGGCACGAACCAGTTGCCGAGAGTCAGATCCCCGCGCGCCATGTCCTGGCGCACCCGCACGAACGTCACGATCATCGTCCCGACCAGGGACATCCCGGCCAACGCGGCGATCACCCTGCGTGGCAACTCGCACGAGGCCAGGGTGTAGAGCCCGACGATGCCCATCAGGAAGCCCATCTGGGCCGGCGTGATGGCGATCGCCACCAGCACCACGGCGATCGGCCACCGTCGCCGGATGAGCAGAACGGACCCCGCCAGCACCCCGAACACGATCCCCAGGGACGCCGGAATCCCCGCGTCCCGGGCGAACGGCACGCCCTCGGCCCCGCATTCCAGCGCGGACACCAGCGCCAGCCCCCCGTCGAGCGCGGCGCTGCGCCGGCGCGCCCACCACCACGGCCCGGTCGGGACCGCCTCGTGGTCTTCCCCCGTCGTGGTCATGGCTCCAGCCTACGGGCGCCGGCCGGGGCATTTCCGGTGAGTTCCGGGTACCGGACCCAAGCACACTCCGTAATCGAATAACAGCGAAACCGGCCGGTATCCCTCGAACTGCTGAACCATGCCGCGTTCGAGACCGGAAGCAGACATTCCATCCGGATCGCGGGCCCGTTCCGAGGACCGGCGGGGCGGAATCGTGGCCCGGACCCGGGCACGTCTCCGGTAAGGTCTGAAGCGCTGTCCCCCGTGGTGTAACTGGCAGCACACTGGTTTTTGGTACCAGCAGGACAAGGTTCGAATCCTTGCGGGGGAGCTGCGGCGCACACGGTCCCGGTCCGGGTCCCGCCCCCACGGGTCGGGACCCGCTCTCATATCTCCCCACAACCGCCCCGGTATCCTGCGGATGTCCACCCCCACCCATCCACAGCCGAAGGGCATCCCGTGAGCGCCATTCGCCCGGCAGCCGTCGTCGTTCTCGCAGCGGGTGAGGGCACCCGTATGAAGTCGGCCACACCGAAGGTCCTGCATGAGATCTGCGGCCGGTCACTGGTGGGCCATGTGCTCGCCGCCGCACGTGAGTTGAAGCCGGAGAACCTCGTCGTCGTGGTCGGGCACGCGCGGGAGCGGGTGACCGAGCACCTGGCCGAGGTCGACTCCGAGGTCCGCACCGCCGTGCAGGAGAAGCAGAAGGGCACCGGACACGCGGTCCGGATGGGCCTCGAGGAGCTCGGCGGGCCCGTCGAGGGAACCGTGATCGTCGTCTGCGGCGACACTCCCCTCCTCACCGGTGAGACCCTCCAGCGGCTCGCCACCACGCACCAGGAGGACGGCAACGCCGTCACCGTGCTCAGCGCGGAGGTGCCGGACGCCACCGGCTACGGCCGGATCGTCCGCGACGCCGGTACGGGCGCGGTGACCGCGATCGTCGAGCACAAGGACGCCACCGAGGCCCAGCGGGCGATCCGGGAGATCAACTCCGGGGTGTTCGCGTTCGACGGGCGGCTGCTCGCCGACGCGCTGGGCAAGGTCCGGACGAACAACAGCCAGCACGAGGAGTACCTCACCGACGTCCTCGGGATCCTGCGCGAGGCCGGGCACCGGGTCGGCGCCTGCGTGGCCGGCGACCACCGGGAGATCGCCGGGATCAACAACCGGGTGCAGCTGGCCGAGGCGCGGCGGACCCTCAACGACCGCCTCCTGACGAACGCGATGCTCTCGGGTGTCACGGTCGTCGACCCGGCGACCACCTGGATCGACGTGACGGTGACCTTCGAGCAGGACGTCGTCGTGCACCCGGGCACGCAGCTGCACGGGACGACCCGGCTCGGCGAGGGCTGTGAGGTGGGCCCCAACAGCCGGCTGACGGACACCCGGGTCGGAGCGGGAGCGCGAGTGGACAACACGGTGTCCGACGGCGCCGTGGTGGGCCCGCAGGCCTCCGTGGGGCCGTACGCGTACCTGCGGCCGGGCACCCGGCTCGGGGCCAAGTCCAAGGTGGGTACGTACGTCGAGACGAAGAACGCCTCGATCGGCGAGGGGACCAAGGTTCCCCACCTGTCGTACGTCGGCGACGCCACCATCGGCGAGTACACGAACATCGGCGCGGCGAGCGTGTTCGTGAACTACGACGGGGAGAGCAAGCACCACACGACGGTCGGCTCGCACTGCAAGACCGGTTCGGACAACATGTTTGTGGCTCCCGTCACGATCGGGGACGGCGCCTACACCGCCGCCGGGTCCGTGATCACGAAGAACGTACCGCCCGGTTCGCTGGCCGTGGCCCGTGGCCAGCAGCGGAATATCGAGGGTTGGGTGGCTCGCAAGCGCCCGGGAAGCGCGGCGGCGAAGGCGGCCGAGTCGGTATCCGGACAGCCGGAGGGCGAAGCCTGACCGGAAACCGGCACGCCGAAGACGGCGTACCGTGATAAGTGCAAGCCCCACCACGTTGCGAACACCCTCTGAGGAGACACTGCTGTGACCGGGATCAAGACGACCGGCGAGAAGAAGATGATGTTCTTCTCCGGCCGCGCCCACCCCGAGCTTGCCGAGGAAATCGCCCACGAGTTGGGCGTCGGGGTCGTCCCGACGAAGGCGTTCGACTTCGCGAACGGCGAGATCTACGTGCGTTATCAGGAGTCGGCCCGCGGCGCGGACTGCTTCCTGATCCAGAGCCACACTGCTCCGATCAACAAGTGGATCATGGAGCAGCTGATCATGATCGACGCGCTGAAGCGTGCGTCGGCCCGCTCCATCACGGTCATCGTGCCGTTCTACGGTTACGCGCGGCAGGACAAGAAGCACCGGGGACGTGAACCGATCTCGGCGCGTCTGATCGCGGACCTGATGAAGACCGCGGGTGCCGACCGCATCCTGACCGTGGATCTGCACACGGACCAGATCCAGGGCTTCTTCGACGGGCCGGTGGACCACCTGTTCGCGCTGCCGCTGCTGGCGGACTACGTGGGCAACAAGGTCGACCGTTCGAAGCTTACGGTGGTGTCCCCGGACGCCGGCCGGGTGCGGGTGGCGGACCGCTGGTGCGACCGGCTGGGCGCGCCGCTGGCGATCGTGCACAAGCGGCGTGACAAGGACGTGGCGAACCAGGTCACCGTCCACGAGGTCGTCGGTGATGTGAAGGGCCGCATCTGCGTCCTGGTGGACGACATGATCGACACCGGCGGCACGATCTGCGCCGCGGCGGACGCCCTGTTCGCGCACGGCGCGGAGGACGTGATCGTGACGGCGACGCACGGTGTGCTGTCGGGTCCCGCGGCGGACCGGCTGAAGAACTCCAAGGTGGGCGAGTTCGTGTTCACCAACACGCTGCCGACGCCGAACGAGCTGGAACTGGACAAGGTCACGGTGCTGTCCATCGCGCCGACGATCGCGCGCGCGGTGCGCGAGGTGTTCGAGGACGGTTCGGTCACGAGCCTGTTCGACGAGCAGTGAGCATCAGACCCTAGATCGTTTTGGGTCCGGCCTCCCGCTCCGAGTAGACTGCTTCAGTTGCTCGGCGAGGGAGGCCGTACTCGTTCTCGTGGTACGGCGATCCGTTATCGACGCGCTCTTCGTAGCAGGCCGTTCGTGGCCGGGTGACCCCGACCGTTTTCCGTGTACCTCTACGAGGAGTGAAGAGCATGTCCGAGGTGAAGCTCGCCGCCGAGACGCGCACCGAGTTCGGCAAGGGTGCCGCCCGCCGTATCCGCCGTGAGAACAAGGTTCCCGGTGTGCTGTACGAGCACGGCATGGTGCCGATCCACCTGACGCTGCCGGGTCACGAGCTGCTGATGGCGCTGCGTACGCCGAACGTCCTGATCTCGCTGGACATCGACGGCAAGAGCAACGAGCTGGCGATTCCGAAGGCCGTGCAGCGCGACCCGCTGAAGGGCCACCTGGTGCACGTGGACCTGCTGATGGTCAAGCGCGGCGAGCGCGTCGTCGTCGAGATCCCCGTCGTCGCCGAGGGCGAGCTGGCCCCGGGCGGCAACCTGCTGGAGCACGTCCTGTCGGCGCTGCCGGTGGAGGCCGAGGCCACGACCATCGCGGACCAGCTCACGGTCTCCGTTCAGGGTCTGGCGGCCGGTGCCGCGATCCACGCCAAGGACATCGCCCTGCCGAGCGGTGTGAAGCTGGCCGTGGACGAGGACACGGTGGTGCTGCAGGTCCTGGCCGCGCAGGCCGAGGAGGCCCCGGCGGGCGAGGAAGGCGAAGCGGCCGCGCAGGCCTGAGCCCGATCGTCGCCGTCTCGCCGGCCGCCGCTTCCCTCGGGGGCGGCGGCCGGCGCGTATGACGCGTATGACGCGTATGACGCGTATTGAGGAGACAAGGACGTGACGACCTCCGCGAACGCCCCCTGGCTGATCGTCGGCCTCGGCAATCCCGGACCGGAGTACGCCATGAACCGGCACAACGTCGGGTTCATGGTGGTGGATCTGCTGGCCGACCGGATCGGAGGCCGGTTCAAGCGGGCGGGCAAGGCTCAGGCGCAGGTGGTGGAGGGGCGGATCGGTCCTCCCGGGCCGGAGAGCCGCCGGGTGGTGCTGGTGAAGCCGATGTCGTTCATGAACCTGTCCGGCGGGCCGGTGAACGCGCTGCGCGACTTCTACAAGGTGCCGCTCGCGAACATCGTGGCGGTGCACGACGAACTGGACATCGACTACGGCGTGCTGCGGCTGAAGCTGGGCGGCGGCGACAACGGCCACAACGGGTTGAAGTCGATGACGAAGGCGATGGGCCCGGACTACCACCGGGTGCGGTTCGGGATCGGACGTCCGCCGGGCCGTATGCAGGTGGCGGACTTCGTGCTGAAGGACTTCTCCTCCGCCGAGCGCAAGGAGCTGGACTACTTCGTGGACCGGACGGCGGACTCGGTGGAGTGTCTGCTGGCGGAGGGGCTGGAGCGGGCGCAAAGCGCGTACAACTCCTGACTTGTCCTCCCACCGCGGCCCCTGGAGTTGACCGGTCGTAGCGACATGGCCAATGATCCCGGCCATGCCTGCCGCCACCAGCACCCGTTCCCGTCAGGCCTCCTACGCCGCGCTCCGGTTCGGGCGGGTCGCGGCCATGGGCACCGTCACGGCGCTGATCCTCATCGCGGGAGTGTGGGCGTCCTGGCGCACCGCGCCGTACGTGATGCTGACCAAGGGCCGTGAGCAGGGCACGATCGCGGTGGCGCGGTGCGACGGCGACACGTGCACCGGGCCGTACACACCGGTCTCGACGGGGTCGAAGGCCCGCGACCAGGTGCTGATCGACCACACCGTGGCGGTGCGCAAGGGACAGACCTACAGCGTCGTCGTGAAGCCGGGGACGGACGAGGTGGTCCGCTCGGGCCCGGCCGGGATCCTGTACGCGTGGGCCCCGCTGGGCGGTGCGCTGCTGCTGGCCTCGGTGGTCGTTGCGGGCGGGCTGCGGCGGACCCGGGCGGCGTGGGTGCTGGCGGGGTCGGGCGTCACGCTGCTGACGGCGGTCTTCGTGGCGTTGTGAGCCGCAGGGCATGAGGGTGCCCCCGGGTTCGTCCGATGACCGGTACGAACCCGGGGGCACCCTTGGCCGTTCCGGGGGTGGTCAGCCGGTGTTGCGCAGGCCGGCCGCCACGCCGTTGACCGTGAGCAGCAGAGCCCGGGAGAGCAGCGGGTCGGGTTCCTGACCGCCCGCCGCCGCGTCGCGCTGCCGCTTGAGCAGGGTGACCTGGAGGTAGGAGATCGGGTCGAGGTAGGCGTCGCGGATGGCGAAGGTCTGCCTGAGCACGGGCTGCGCGTCGAGGAGTTCGCTCTCACCGGTGACGCGCAGCACCTCGCGCACGGTGAGTTCGTGCTCGGCCCGGATGGTGTCGAAGATGTGCTTGAGCTCGTCGGGGACGAGGGTGTCGACGTAGTGCTGCGCGATGCGCAGGTCGGTCTTGGCGAGGGTCATCTCGACGTTGGAGATGAAGTTGCGGAAGAAGTGCCACTGCCCGTGCATCTCGTCGAGCACGGTGTCCCCCTCCAGCCGCAGGCCCGCCTCGCGCAGCGCCTTCAGCCCGGAGCCGACGCCGAACCAGCCGGGCACGATCTGCCGGGACTGGGTCCAGCCGAACACCCAGGGGATGGCGCGCAGTCCGTCGAGTCCGGCGCCGGAGTCGGGGCGGCGCGAGGGACGCGAGCCCAGGTGCAGGTCGGCGAGCTGGTCCACGGGGGTGGAGGCGAAGAAGTACGCCGGCAGGTCGGGGTCCTCGACGAGCCTGCGGTAGGCGGCGTGGGCGGCGTTGGACACCACGTCCATCGCGGCGTCCCAGCGGGCCAGTGCCTCCACCGACTGGCGCGGGGCGGTGTGCAGGGCGGAGGCCTGAAGGGTCGCCGCGACCGTCAGTTCCAGGTTCTCCCGGGCCAGGGAGGGGATGAGGTACTTGTCGGAGATGACCTCGCCCTGCTCGGTCACCTTGATCTCGCCCTCCAGGGTGCCCCAGGGCTGGGCGAGGATGGCGTCGTGGGTGGGGCCGCCGCCGCGGCCGACGGTGCCGCCTCGGCCGTGGAAGAGCCGCAGCCGTACGCCGTAGCGGTGGGCGACGTCGCGCAGGCGCCGCTGGGCGCGGTGGATCTCCCACTGGCTGGTGGTGATGCCGCCGAACTTGGAGGAGTCGGAGTACCCGAGCATGACCTCCTGCACATCGCCCCTGAGCGCGACCAGGCGCCGGTAGGACGGGTCGGAGAGCATGTCCTCCAGGATGGTGTCGGCGGCCCTGAGCTCGTCGGTGGTCTCCAGCAGCGGCACGATGCCGATCCTGGCCCAGCCGGCGTGCAGGTCGACGAGTCCGGCCTCGCGGGCCAGGACGGCGGCGGCGAAGACGTCGTCGGCGCCCTGGCACATGGAGATGATGTACGACTCGATGACCTCGGGCCCGAAGACGCTCAGGGCCCGCTTGACCGTCTCGAAGACGCCGAGGGTCTTGGCGCCGGCCGCGTCGACGGGGGCCGGGGTGGGGGCGAGCGGCCTCCTGGACCTCAGCTCCTTGGCGAGCAGCTTGGCACGGTACTCGCGGGGCATGTCGGCGTAGCGCCAGGACTCCTCGCCGAGCCGGTCGAAGAGCTGGCCGAGGGCGTGGTGGTGGGCGTCGGCGTGCTCGCGGACGTCCATGGTGGCCAGCTGGAGGCCGAAGGCGGCCAGGGTGCGGATGGTGCGGCCCAGGCGGCCGTCGGCGAACAGTCCGCCGCGGTTCTCGCGCAGGGAGTCCTGGATGATCCGCAGGTCGCGCAGGAGCTCGGAGGTGCCGAGGTAGTCGCGGCCGGTCTCGTGCGGGGTGCCGGTGGCCAGGCGCTGCTTGGTGTTGACGAGCTTCTGGCGGATGCAGGTCGCCTTGAGCCGGTAGGGCTCCTCGGCGTTGAGCCGCTTGTAGCGGGGGCTGATCTCCGGCAGGTTCTCCAGGTCGGCCCCGAGGGACTGGAGCAGCGCGTCGGTGGCGCCGGTGTAGCGGATCGAGTTGGACAGGAAGCCGCGCAGCTCGTCGATCATGTCGAGGGCGTCGTTGATGCCGTGCTCGTGCTGGAGGATCAGCACGTCCCAGGTGACCTCGGGGGTCACGTTGGGGTTGCCGTCGCGGTCGCCGCCGATCCAGGTGCCGAAGGTGAGGGGGCGGGTGTCGTCGGGCAGCCTGACGCCGACGCGCTCCAGTTCCGCGGTGAGGTCCTCCAGGACGTCGCCGACGGCGCCGGCGTGGAGTTCGTCGAGGTAGTAGATGGCGTTGCGGGACTCGTCGGCGGGCTCGGGGCGGACGACGCGGAGTTCGTCGGTCTGCCAGACGAGGTCGATGTTCTCCGCCAGCCGGGTGTCCAGACGGCGGCGGTCGGACTCGACGACCGGGGCCTCCAGGAGCGCGGCGATGCGCCGGAGCTTGTTGAGCACCGAGCGGCGGGCGGCCTCGGTGGGGTGGGCGGTGAACACCGGGCGAACGTTCAGGTGCCGGACGGTCTCGCGCAGGTGTTCGGGGTCGGCGTCCTTGAGACGGTCGGCGGTGCGGGCGAGCAGGCCGCCCTCGGCGGCACGCCGGGCGCGCAGTTCGCGTCCGCGGTGCACCTGTTCGGTGACGTTCGCCAGATGGAAGTAGGTGGAGAAGGCGCGGACCAGCTTGGCCGCGGTGTCGAGTTCGGTGCCGCGCAGCAGTTCGGCGGCGGCCTCACCGTCCTCTCGGGTGAGGCGGCGGACCTTCTCGACCAGGTCGAGGAGCTCGGGGCCTTCCTGGCGCACCAGGGCCTCCCCGAGGAGGTCACCCAGTCGGCGGATGTCCGCACGCAGCTCGGCGCTGGTCGTCGTCTGGTCGTCGGCACTGCTCACAGGTGCGGCTCCTTGCGGGTTGAAGCACGTCTGGGAGGGAACCCGGACGTGTGCCGCGCGGCGGCTGCCGCTTACGGGCCAGGTGTCCGGGAAGGAATTCTTCAGAGCGGACCGCGCTGTCCGACCGCCTCCAAGTCTAGGTGCCGTGGGGGACGCGCAGGCTAGGGGCTCTTGCCGCGACGCGACGCGCTGCCATACTTACGACGCCGTAGGTTACGGAACCGTAGGGAGCTGAACGGTTCCCTGACCCCGACAACCCGTCTCGACCCTCGACCCCACAGGGGACGCCCATGACCACAAGCTCCGATGTGATCGACGACGCCCCGAAGGCGACCGACACCTCTCTTCCCTCCGCCACCCTTGGAGGTGAGCAGAAGCGTTCGGTCGAACAGATCACGCTGCTGCTCTTCATCACCGTTCCGTTCCTCGCGCTGCTCGCGGCGGTGCCGCTCGCCTGGGGCTGGGGGGTGAGCTGGCTGGACCTCGGCCTGCTGGTCTTCTTCTACTTCCTCGGCTGTCACGGCATCACGATCGGTTTCCACCGGCATTTCACGCATGGCTCGTTCAAGGCGAAGCGGCCCCTGAGGATCGCGCTGGCGATCGCGGGGTCGATGGCGGTCGAGGGGCCCCTGGTCCGCTGGGTCGCCGACCACCGCAGGCACCACAAGTTCTCCGACCACGAGGGTGATCCGCACTCCCCGTGGCGGTACGGCGAGACGGTTCCGGCGCTGCTGAAGGGCCTGTGGTGGGCCCATGTCGGCTGGATGTTCGACGAGGAGCAGACACCGCAGGACAAGTACGCCCCGGACCTGATCAAGGACCGGACCATGCGGACGATCTCCCGTCAGTTCATTCTGTGGACGGCGGTGTCGCTGCTGCTCCCGGCGCTGATCGGCGGCCTGGTCACGATGTCGTGGTGGGGCGCGTTCACCGCGTTCTTCTGGGGCTCGCTGGTCCGGGTGGCGCTGCTGCACCACGTGACCTGGTCGATCAACTCCATCTGCCACGCGGTCGGCAAGCGCCCGTTCAAGTCGCGGGACCGCTCGGGCAACGTGTGGTGGCTGGCGATCCTGTCCTGCGGCGAGTCCTGGCACAACCTGCACCATGCCGACCCGACCTCGGCCCGGCACGGGGTGGAGCGCGGCCAGCTGGACTCCTCGGCCCGGATCATCCGCTGGTTCGAGCGGTTCGGCTGGGCCCATGACGTGCGCTGGCCGTCACGCTCGCGTATCGATTCCCGCCGCAACGACGGGGAGGGCGACTCCCGGCGCCGGAGGAAGACCGCCGAGGCGGCATGATTGACGGCGTGGCGACCGACTCCAGCACCCCCAGCAATGACAAGCCGCGGCGCACGCGCCGTACCCGGATGACCGGTGCCGAGCGCCGCCAGCAACTGCTGGAGATCGGTCGCACGCTGTTCGCGGCGAAGGGCTTCGAGGGCACCTCGGTGGAGGAGATCGCGGCCAAGGCCGGGGTGTCCAAGCCGGTGGTGTACGAGCACTTCGGCGGCAAGGAGGGCCTGTACGCCGTCGTGGTGGACCGCGAGATGCGGCGGCTGCTGGACATGGTCACCGGCTCGCTGACGGCGGGCCACCCCCGCGAACTGTGCGAGCAGGCGGCGTTCGCGCTGCTGGACTACATCGAGGAGTACACGGACGGCTTCCGCATCCTGGTCCGCGACTCCCCCATCCCCCAGTCGACGGGTTCCTTCGCCTCCCTGATCTCCGACATCGCCACCCAGGTGGAGGACATCCTGGGCCGCGAGTTCAAGTCCCGCGGCTTCGACCCGAAGCTGGCCCCGCTGTACGCCCAGGCGCTGGTCGGCATGGTCGCCCTGACCGGCCAGTGGTGGCTGGACGTCCGCCGCCCGAAGAAGGCGGAGGTCGCCGCCCACCTGGTGAACCTGGCCTGGCACGGGCTGGACGGGCTGGAGCCGCGGCCCCGGCTGATCGGGCACCGCAAGTCCTAGTGCCTGTCGGGGCACCAGGTCCTCAGGCGAGCGGCTCCAGGAACTCCAGGCGGTTGCCGACGGGGTCCTCGGAGTAGAAGCGCCTGTGGCCCGGCAGGCCGTCGTCCCAGACGACCTTCGCGCCGTGCGCCGCGAGCCGGGCGGCGAAGGCCTCGACGGCCGTCACCCGGAGCCCCGGGTGGGCCTTCCTCGCGGGGCGGAAGTCCCGCTCGATGCCCAGGTGGAGCTGGACGGCCCCGGCCTGGAACCAGCAGCCGCCGCGCGCGGCCAGAGCCGGCGGCTTCGGGACCTCGGTCATGCCGAGGACACCGGCGTAGTACGCCCGCAGGTCGTCCTCGGAGCCGGGCGGGGCGGCGAGCTGGACGTGGTCGACGGCGGCAAGCATGCCTCACGCCTCCTTGGTGGCGACCGCGAAGATGCGGCGGAACGGGAACGGGGTGCCGTGCGGTCCGGCCGGGTAGGCCTCCCGCAGGGCGGCGCGGTACTCGGTCAGGAACTCCTCGCGGGCCGCCGGGTCGTCGGCGAGGGCGCTGAGGACGGGCCGCAGGCCGGTCCCCTTCACCCAGTCCAGGACCGGGTCCTCACCGGTCAGCAGGTGGATGTACGTGGTCTCCCAGACGTCGGCGGCGCAGCCGAGGCCGGTCAGCCGCTCCAGATAGGCCTCGGGGGCGAGCACCGCGTCCTCGTGGCGCAGGACATCCGCGAGCCGGTCACGCCGGCGGGCGGAGCCGGCGAGCTCGCGCATGAGCCGGTGGCTGGGGGCGGAGAAGTTGCCGGGGACCTGGAAGGCGAAGGTGCCCCCGGGGCGCAGCCCCGCCACCCAGTCGGCGAAGCGGTCCGGGTGTCCGGGCACCCACTGGAGCGTGGCGTTGCTGACGATCAGGTCGTGCGGCTCGCCGGGGGTCCAGGTGCGGGCGTCGGCGGGAGTGAAGTCGAGGCGGCCGCCGCCGGGGGTGGGGCCCTGGTGGTCGACCACGGCCTTGTCGAGCATCGCCGGGGAGTTGTCGTAGCCGGTGATGTGCGCGGTGGGCCAGCGGTCGGCGAGCAGGGCGGTGACATTGCCGGGGCCGCAGCCGAGGTCGGCGATGCGGAGCCGGTCGCCGGGCAGGGCGGGGACGCGGGCGAGGAGGTCGGCGAAGGGGCGGGCGCGATGGCCGGCGTGGCGCAGGTACTGGGCGGGGTCCCAGGCGGGGTTGTGGACGGACATGGCGGCCTCCTGGAGGTGCGGGGAGTCGTCGGCGGCTGCGGTCACCACTCTCCCCCGGAAATTATCTCGACGTCAAGAGACTTGACGCCAAGAGACTTCATGTCGACACAACCACTACACTGATCGCCATGGAGGACGAGGTCGATCGGCTGGTCGCAGCATGGCGCCGGGAGCGCCCGGACCTCGACGTGGAACCGCTGGAGGTGCTCAGCCGGGTGAGCAGGCTGGCCAGGCACCTGGACCGCGCACGTCGGCTCGCCTTCTCCGAGCACAGCCTGGAGCCCTGGGAGTTCGACGTCCTGACCGCGCTCAGGCGCGCGGGCTCGCCCTACCAGCTCTCCCCCGGGCAGCTGCTGACCCAGACGCTGGTCACCTCGGGCACGATGACGAACCGCATCGACCGGCTGGCCAAGAAGGGCCTGGTGGAGCGACTCCCCGACCCCAGCGACCGGCGCGGGGTACTGGTCCGCCTGACGGACGAGGGCCGGGACCGCGCCGACCGGTCCCTGGCCGGACTCCTGGACCAGGAGCGCGCGCTGCTGGCCGAGCTGTCGACCGCGCAGCGCGCCGAACTGGCCGGCCTGCTACGCCAGTTGACCGCCCCGTTCGACAACATCCCCGGCTGAGGGGGCGCCGGGTCAGGCGCTGCTGCTTTCCTCCACCCCGATCCGCCCGGCGGGCCCCAGGTCGGCCGGCCCCACCCCGGCCCGGCGGGCCAGCGCCACGGCGGCCAGCGTGGAGTGCACGCCGAGCTTGCCCAGGACGTTCTGCATATGGGTGCGCACGGTGTGCGGGGACAGGTACAGCCGCTCGGCGACGGCCTTGCGGCCCAGCCCCGCGACCATGCAGCGCAGCACCTCCCGCTCGCGCGGGGTCAGCGACTCCACCAGGCGCTCGCTCTCGCTGCGGTGCTTGCGGGCGGCGGTCAGCTCCCGCAGCACACCGGTGAGCAGGGCGGGCGGCAGATGGGTCTCGTCGCGCAGGACTCCGCGGATGACGGTGAGCAGCCGGGACAGCGAGCAGTCCTTGGCGACCCAGCCGCAGGCACCGGCCTGGAGGGCGAGCGCGGCGCGGCGCGGGTCGTCCTTCTCGGCGAGTACGACGGTCCGCACCCCCGGCTGGGCCCCCCGCACCCCCGCGACCAGGGATATCCCGTCCACCAGTCCGTCCTCGTCACCCTCCCGCACCGGGACGGCGGGCCGGGCCCCGGGGACGGTGCCGCCGAGGTCGGCGTCCACGAGCACGACGTCGAAGCGGCGGCCGTCGGCGGCCGCCCGCTCCAGGCAGCGCAGTGCCGCCGGACCGGAGCCGGCCGCGGACACCTCGACGTCGGGCTCGGCGGCCAGGGCGGCGGCGAGCGACTCGGCGAAGATGCGGTGGTCGTCGACGACCAGGACTCGGACACGAACCACTGAAAACCCCCTTCCCCACGCTCCTGGTCAGAGCAGGGGAGTCTCCCATCGCCGGAGAACGCCGAGCGGCACGGACCCGATGCCCGGAGCCGAGCACGGTCGTACGGCTCTCGCCGTACTGGACCGCCACCCCGCCTCCGGTGTCCTGCCCGAGCCCTCTCGCCCCCTGACCAGTACCGGCCCCCACCGGTGCCGCTCATCAGAGTACGGCCGGCGGCCGGGAGGGGAAGGCAATTCGCAGAACTGACCGGCCGACGCGTTTAGGGTGTGCCGCATGTTTCGTATTGAGGCAGAAGTCGACAAAGCGCGGCACGATCTGCTCCGCTCCCGCCTCCGCGACACGAACACGGCGGCCTCCCCGCTCATCGACGCCCTGCGCAGAACCCCCGCCGTCCGAGAAGTCCCCATCCACCTCTGGGCGTTGGACGACTCCGGCGATCTGGCGGGCGGACTGGTGGGCCACACCTGGGCGACCTGGCTGCATGTGACCCACCTCTGGGTGGACGACCCCCACCGCGGCACGGGCCTCGGCTCCCGCCTGCTGACCCGCGCCGAACGCATCGCCCACCGCGAACGCGCCTGCGTCGCCGCCCGGCTGGAGACCTGGGACTTCCAGGCCCCGGACTTCTACCGCAGGCACGACTACAAGGTGGTCTGCGCGATCCCCGACTACCCGCCGGGGATCACCGAATACACCATGATCAAGCGCCTGCCCTGAGCCAACCGGCTCCCGGCGCCGGGCTCAACTGCCGCTGAGCACCGTCCGGATCGCACCCGCACTCGCTGCGACAGCGCACAGGACAACAGACGCGTCGGCACCCCGGCATCGCGTCCAGCGGACCTGTGGAGCGGCGGCCTCGGGCTTGCTTGCCCGAACGCCGCCGGCGTACGGCCCGGCCCGTCGCGGGACCATGCTCCCGTCCCCGGCCGTTCACTGTTCTTCCAGCCGTCGGAGGTCGGGCGTCAGGCCAGTCGGCGGGCCCCCGCCGAGGGAACCGCCTCGAAGACGCGCGGGGTCCGGTGGCCCGCGTCGGTGAAGGACTGCTCGATCGCCTGGGTGAGGGTGGGGACGTCGGAGGACTCGGTCAGGACGATCGCCGAGCCGCCGAAGCCGCCGCCGGTCATCCGGGCGCCGAGGGCGCCGGAGGCGAGGGCCGTGTCGACGACCAGGTCCAACTCCGGGCAGGAGACGCGGAAGTCGTCACGCAGGGAAGCATGGCCCTCGGTCAGGATCGGGCCGATCGACCTGATGTCGCCCGACTCCAGCAGGGACACCACCCGTCCCGCCCGCTCGTCCTCGGTGACGACGTGCCGGACCAGCCGGGCCACCTCCTCCTCGCCGGCCAGGCCGGCCAGCGCCACGTCCAGGCCGTCGTGGGGGATGTCGCGCAGGGCGTCCACGCCCAGCAGGGCCGCGCCCTTCTCGCAGCCCGCGCGGCGCCTGCCGTACTCGCCGCCGCTGTGGGCGTGCTGTACCCGGGTGTCGACGACCAGCAGGCACAGGCCCTCGGAAGCCAGGTCGAAGGGGATCTGACGCTGTGACAGGTCGCGGGTGTCCAGGAACAGGGCGTGGCCCGACTCGCAGCAGGCCGAGGCGGTCTGGTCCATGATGCCGGTGGGGGCGCCGACGTAGACGTTCTCGGCGCGCTGGCACAGGCGGGCCAGTTGCCAGCCCTTCAGGCCCAGGGCGTAGAGGTCGTTCAGGGCCAGGGCGACCACGACCTCCAGGGCCGCGGAGGAGGACAGGCCGGCGCCTGTGGGGACCGTCGACGCCAGGTGGACGTCCGCGCCGGTCACCTCGTGGCCCGCCTCGCGCAGGGCCCAGACCACGCCCGCCGGGTAGCCGGTCCAGTTCCGGTCGGACTCCGGGGCCAGGTCGTCGACCCGCAGTTCCACCGGCGCTCCCGGCACATCGGCCGAGTGCAGCCGCAGGACGCCGTCGTCGCGGCGCGCGACCGCGGCGGTCGTGACGTGCGGCAGCGCGAAGGGCATCACGAAGCCGTCGTTGTAGTCGGTGTGCTCACCGATCAGGTTGACGCGGCCCGGCGCCGCCCAGACCCCCTCCGGCTCGGCGTCGTACAGCTCGGTGAAGCCTTCCCGGACCTCAAGTGCCCCCACTTATCGCTCCCTTGCGATGTGCTGCGCGAACTCCCAGGCATCCGCGACGATACCCGCGAGATCCGTGCGGGACGGGTTCCAGCCGAGCTTTTCTCGGGCGGCCGCCGCCGAGGCGACCAGGACCGCCGGGTCGCCGGCCCGGCGCGGGGCCACGACCTCCGGGACGGGGTGGCCGGTGACCCGCCGGACGGTCTCGACGACCTCGCGGACGGAGAAGCCGTTGCCGTTGCCGAGGTTGCACACCAGGTGCTCGCCGGGCCGGGCGGCGTCCAGGGCCAGCAGATGGGCATCGGCGAGGTCGGCCACGTGGATGTAGTCGCGCACGCAGGTGCCGTCCGGGGTCGGGTAGTCGTCGCCGTAGACGGAGATCGCCTCCCGCCTGCCCCGGGCGACCTGGAGGACCAGCGGGATCAGGTGCGACTCGGGGTCGTGGCGTTCGCCGTACGCGCCGTGCGCGCCGGCCACGTTGAAGTAGCGCAGCGAGACCGCGCCCAGGCCGTGGGCCGCCGCCTCGCCGGCGATCATGTGGTCGACGGCGAGCTTGGAGGCGCCGTAGGGGTTGGTGGGCCGGGTCGGGGCCGTCTCGACGATCGGGACCCGCTCCGGTTCGCCGTAGGTCGCCGCCGTGGAGGAGAAGACCAGCGTGCGTACGCCGGCCTCGCGCATCGCGGTGAGCAGGGCCATCGTGCCGCCGACGTTGTTCTCCCAGTACTTCTCCGGCTTCACCACCGACTCGCCCACCTGGGAGAAGGCGGCGAAGTGCAGCACCGCGGCGAAGGAGGGGTCCAGCCACTTGGCGGCGTCCCGGATGTCGCCCTCGACGAAGGAGGCGCCCGCGGGCACGCCCTCACGGAAGCCGGTGGACAGGTTGTCGAGCACGACGACCTCGTGACCGGCCTCCAGCAGGTGCTGGGCGACCACGCTGCCGACGTAGCCCGCGCCACCCGTCACCAGGTACTTCCCGCTCATGAACCCACTACCTCCCGCAGCCGCTCGGCCGCACGCTCCGGCGGCACGTCGTTGATGAACACGTTCATGCCGGACTCGGAGCCCGCGAGGAACTTCAGCTTGCCGGAAGTGCGGCGGATGGTGAAAAGCTCGAGGTGGAGCGCGAAGTCGTCGCGCGTGACACCGTCGGACCCGGCCGGCATGCCGAACGGGGCCTGGTGCCAGGCGGCGATGTACGGCGTCGGCGGGGCGCCCTCGCCGAAGAGCCGGTCGAAGCGCCGCAACAGGTCCAGATAGATCCCGGGGAACTCCGCGCGCGCCGCCTCGTCGAGTCCGAGCAGGTCGGGGACCCGGCGCCGGGGGTACAGGTGGACCTCGTAGGGCCAGTGCGCCGCGTACGGGACGAAGGCCACCCAGTGGTCGCCCTCGACGACGACCCGCTCGCCGGCCAGTTCCCGCTCCAGGACCGCGTCGAAGAGGTTCTCCCCGCCGGTCGCCTCCCGGTGGGCCGCCAGTGAGCGCAGCATCAGCGCGGTGCGCGGGGTGGTGAAGGGGTAGGCGTAGATCTGGCCGTGCGGGTGCCCCAGCGTCACGCCGATCTCGGATCCGCGGTTCTCGAAGCAGAACACCTGCTCCACGGAGGGAAGTTGGGACAGCTCCGCGGTGCGGTCCGTCCACGCGTCCAGGACCAGCCGGGCCTGCCGCTCGCTCAGGCCGGCGAACGAGGCGTCGTGGTCGGAGGTGAAGCAGACGACCTCGCAGCGGCCGAGGTCGCCGGTCAGCGAGGGAAAGCGGTTCTCGAAGACCACCACGTCGTAGGAGGAGTCGGGGATCTCGCTCAGGCGGTCGCCCGTGGAGGGGCACAGGGGGCACTCGTCGGCCGGCGGGTGGTAGGTGCGGCCCTGGCGGTGGGAGGCGACGGCGACCGCGTCGCCGAGCAGTACGTCCCGGCGCACCTCCGAGGTGGTGACCGTCGGCTCCAGCGGGCGCCGGTCCACCGCGTCGCGCACGGTGTCGTCCCGCAGGTCGTAGTAGATGAGCTCACGACCGTCGGCCAGCCGGGTCGAGGTCTTCTTCACTGCCGGAACTCCCTACTGGTCCCCGGGCCGCCGGTCCGCGAGCCCACACCCCATCGGCATCCGACCACCCCAACACAATCAAACATAACACGCCACAACCCACCACCCCCGTTCAGATCACGATCGAACAAAGCCCATCAACAAAACTGTTCAATTACTGAACGCGGAGGCGTGGGTTCCCGCTGGACCAGTTCGCGCGACGAAGTGAGTTCACACGCAAACCCCCACATCCCCACCCGTGCACCTGGCGGCAGGACTACGACTCCCCACGAACGGGCTCGACCACGCGATCCTCGCGATCTACTTCGCCGTGGTCCTCGGCATCGGCTTCGCCGCCCGCCGCTCGGTGAGGACCAGCCTCGACTTCTTCCTCTCCGGACGCTCCCTGCCCGCCTGGATCACCGGCCTCGCGTTCATCTCCGCCAACCTGGCCGTCACCGAGATCCTCGGCATGACGGCCAACAGCGCCCAGTACGGCGCGTACACCGTGCACTGGTACTGGATCGGCGCCATCCCGGCCATGGTCTTCCTGGGCCTGGTGACGCGGGCGTCCCCTCGTCCGGTGCGGGGGAGCCGGGACCGGGCCGGAGTTACAGCAGCGGGCCCGCGCGGTCCAGCAGGCCGGTGCGGGCGGCCAGGGCCGCCGCCTCCAGCCGCGAGCCCACCCCGAGCTTCATCAGGACCCGTTGGACGTGGGTCCGCGCCGTGCTGGGGGCGATGCCCATGCCGGCCGCGATCAGGCGGGTGTCCTCGCCCTCGGCGACCCGGACCAGGACCTCCACCTCGCGCGGGGTGAGCATCCGCAGAAGACGCTGTCCCTCGTCGTCCGGTGGGGCGGCGGGGTTCAGCAACTCGCCGAAGGCGCCCTGGAGGAGCTGGGGGGCGACGGCGGCCTCGCCCGCCCTCGCCTTGATGATCGCCCGCTCGACGCCCTCGATGCGCTCGTCATGGCGTACGTACCCCGAGGCCCCCGCCGCGAAGGCGGCCGCGATGCCGCGCGGGGACGGAACCGGGCCGAGCACGACCACCACGACCTGCGGACGCTCCCGCTTGATCTTCACCACCGGGTCGAAGATGCCGGGCTCGGCCGGTGTCGCCGTGCCCAGCAGGCACACCTCCGGAGCGCGGCTGATCACCAGGTCCGCCGCGCCCGCGGCCGGCGCCGCGGCGGCGAGCACGCGGTGTCCGCGCAGCTTCAGTGCCGAGGCCAGCGCCTCGGCCAGTAGCCGGTGGTCGTCGACCACCATGAGCCGCACTCCCATCGAGCCCCCCAGTCCCCCCAAGGATGTCCACAGCCCCGGGCGGCGGCCCCCCCGGCACGCCCGCCCGTCATGCCCCCGGAAGCTACACGCTTGTTCGACGTCGCGCTGCCCCTACCGGCGAGAAGTACCCCCGGATCGGCGGACTTTTCGCATTCCTCACATTCGAAACTCATTTCGAGGGTCATGCGAGGGCGTCGAGTGGTACGCGCACGGCCCCGCCCCCGGTCGGGGACGGGGCCGTCTCGTTCCGGCCGTGCGGTGGATCAGCCGCCCGCTCCGAAGGCCAGCGCCAGGTAGTCCTTGCCGAGGGACGAGGACGACGCCTTGCGGGCGTAGATCGACGACATGTAGAGGTGGCCCTGGGAGTAGAGGAACTCCGCGCGGTCCGGGGACATGGAGGTCTCCGCGTCGCGCACGTCCCGCGAGGCCGGGTTCTCCAGCAGCTTGGTCTGCTTGAAGCTGCCGCCGTCGATGCTGACGATCTGGCCGCCCTTGTCGTAGGGCGGTCTCTTGTACGCGATGACGTCGGCGCCGTCCATGCGCAGCGGGTAGATGTGGTAGCCGTCGCCCGCGTCGGCGCGCTGGCCGGTCTGCTTGCCGGTGCCGAGGTCGAACGCGACGACCTCGTTGGTCTTGCGGAACTCTTCGCTGCCGTCGTGGTCCTCGGTGGGCACGTACAGCCGGTCGTTGCCGACCGCGAGGCCCCGGCAGTCCTCGACCCTGCTGATGCCGTCGCAGCGGGCCGCGTAGGTGTCGCCGGGCGCCGAGATGTGGGCGCGCAGCTTGCCGGTCCCGTTGTCGATGGAGAAGAAGTCCGAGATGCCGCTGCCGTCGCCCGCGCTCTGGCCGACGTCGGCGGCCACGACGAGCGGATCGGTCGAGACGATCGCGGCGTACTCGATGCCCTGCGACATCTTGTACTCCGAGATCACCTTGCCGGACTTCGGGTCGATCGTCTGGATGTGCAGCTGACGCTGCCCGTACTGGCCGCACTTGCGCACCGCGACCAGCTTCGCGCCGCCGCCGTACCCGGCGTCGTAGCAGGTGTCGGCCGCCTTCGGGACCCACAGGGCCTTGCCGTCCGCGATGTCGAAGGCGGCGCCGCCGCTGGTGCCGCCCACGGCGACCGTGCCGCCGCTGACGGTGACGTTGTCGAGCCTGACGAGCTGGTCACCGGACTTGACGGTCTGCGTCCACAGCTTCTTGCCGGCGTCGAGGTCGATCGCCGCGACCTGGCTGCAGCCGTGCGTGGGCTTGTCCTTGGTCGGCATGGCCGGCTCGTAGACGATCGCCGTCCTGCCGTCCGAAGTGGCGTGCTTGCTGGCCTCGCACACCGGGCCGGGCAGCTCGATCGTCCACAGCTTGGTGCCCTTGTCCCGGTCGTAGCCGACGACCTCTGCGACGCCGCTCTTGACGTACGCCTTGTCCGTGAGCCAGGAGCCGGTGGTGGTGACCAGGTCACTCACCTCGGGCATCGGCACCTGGTAGAGGACCTTGGCGGCCGGGTCGGACGGCGCCTTCTCCGTGCCTCCGGAGGCGGACTTCCCGTCGTCTTCCCCGCCACCGGTGCCGCCGCTGGAACTGGCGGTGTCCTGCTTGCCGCCGTCGGACCTGTTCGAGTACCAGATGCCGGTGCCGATGATCAGCGCGATCACGACGACCGTCGAGACGATCATCACCACCTGGGCATTGATCTTCCGGCCGCCCCCCGGCGCTCCGGCCTGCGGCTGCGTCGGCACGGTCGGCGGCGAGCCGGGATAGCCGTACCCGGGCTGCTGGGCGCCGTACGGGTTCGGCTGCGCGGTGGGGGACTGGGCGTAGGGGTTCGGCTGCAGGCCCGGGTAGCCGTAGCCGGACTGGGGCTGCGGCGGTCCGGCCGGGGGCGGCGACGTCTGCGGGGCACCCTGTGGCGCCTGCGGGTAGCCGTAACCCGGCGCCGGCTGGGGGGACTTGGCGAAGTCCGAACCGCCGGCGGGCGGCGTCTGCGGAGGCTGTGCGGGCTGCTGCGGCTGCTGGCCCTGCGGCGGGCCGAAGCCGCCGGGCTGCGGCGGCTGGTTGGGCGGCGGGGGCGGCTGGGTCATTGCGGGTGCACCTCGGGGGAAGCGGAGGGGACGGGACGACGGGGAAGCCGGGTGGCCAGAACGGCGTGCGGCGCCGACCGCGCGTGGCGCGGCCGGCCGGGCTCACTTGCCGTAGGCGAGCATCAGCTTCTCCTTCGTGTCGGCCTTTCCGCGCAGCCGGGTGGTGGAGAGGTAGAAGCGTCCGTCGACCCAGTCGACGGCCCGCGAGTAGAAGCCGTTCTCGATCGACGCGGTGCCCTCCGGGTTCTGGAGCAGCTTGACCGGAGTGTGGGCCGAGCCCGCCGTCGCCACGGACACGATCTGGCCGCCCGCGTCGTACGACGGCTCGACGTACACGATGAGCTGCCCGTTCTCCACCTTGAGCGGCATCATCGAGGTGTCCGTCGGGGACTTCACGCGCCACTTCTCCTTGCCGGTGGCGAGGTTGAGGGCGACGATCTCGTTGGCGCCGGTGGTGACGTCGGTGGGCAGGTAGAGGGTGTCGGCGTCGGAGGCGACGGCCTGGCAGCCCTGGAGGTTGCGGGCGAGGATGGCCCAGCCGCACTGGGCGTTGAAGTTCGACTTGGTGTCCACCTGGGAACGGATGGCGCCGCCGCTCAGCGTCGAGATGTTCCAGTGCTTCTTGTCCTTGTCCACCGAGTACACGACCACCGGGTCGACGGAGTAGACACGCTCGACCGACCAGTCCTTGGGGATCTTCTTGGTCCACCTGACCGCGCCGGTCGCGGGGTCGAGCTCCTGCACCTCGTCGTGCTCGTTCGAACCGCCGGCCCCGCAGGACGCCACGGAGATCAGCCGGGCACCGCCCGCGAAGGCGCCGGGGAAGCAGGCCTGGCCGTAGCGCCGCTTGTCGAAGAGCTTCTTGCCGCTGCCGACGTCGTACGCCGTGCCCGACTGCGAGCGGCCCACCATCAGCGTCTTGCCGGCCACGGTCATCTCGATGGTGAGCGTGCTGTCGAACAGCTCGCCGTCCTCGACCTTGACGGTCCAGCCCTTCGCGCCGGTGTTCAGGTCGATCTGCTGGAGCTGGTTGCACTTGGCGCGGTCGCTGCTGCCGCTCATGTAGGCCACGACCACCTTGTCGTCGGCCGTCTTCTGCGGTGTCACCGCGCAGATCTTCTCCGGGAACGTGATCGGTTCCCAGGTGGGCCTGCCGTCACCGACGTCGTAGGCGAAGACCTGCTTGTACGCCGCCTTCACCGCCGTCTTGCCGGTGATCCACATACCGGGGGCCTCGGCGCCGCCACCGGGCGCGGCGGGCGCCTCCTTGTACCAGAGCACCCTGGCCTCGCCGGACTTGCGGCCCGCGTTGAGGTCCTCCGCCTCCCCCTTGCCGTCGCCGCTGCCGTCACCGGGGTTGACCGGGGCGTCGGAGGCGGCGGACTTCGAGGGCTTCGCGTCGCCGCTCGCGTCGGCGACCGGCTTCTTGCCGCCGTCGTCGCCGTTGACGGCCCAGACGGTGACACCGGCGACGAGCACGGCGGCCACCGCGGCGCCGATGATGGCCGCGGTCCTGCCCTTGAACGGGCTGCCGGAGCCGCCGGGGGGCGGGGTGCCGGGCGCGCCCCCGAAGTGCGGCTGCTGCGGGTAGCCGTAGCCGGGCTGCTGCCCGTACGGCCCCGGCTGCCCGTACGGGCCGGGTGCGGCGGGCGCGCCGTAGGGGCCGGGCTGGGCGTAGGGCCCGGGCTGCTGCGGGTGGCCGTAGCCGGGCTGGGGCTGCGGCGGTCCGGCGGGCGGGGGCGGCGGGGTCTGCGGCGGCTGGGCCGGGGGCGGGGGCGTGGCCTGGCGCGGGTCCTGGGGGGCACCGAAACCGCCCTGCGCCGACGGGTCCTGGGGAGCTCCGAAACCGCCCTGCGCCGGTGGGGTCTGCGGCGGCCCGAAGCCGCCGGGCTGCGGCGGCTGGTCCTGCGGTGCTCCGAAGCCGCCCTGGGGCGGCTGGCTGGGCGGCTGAGACATCAGCGCGCTTCCCCCTCAATCACTGCTTTTTAGCCACGCCCTGAGGTGCTCGAAGAACCCAGAGCCGCCCGGGAAAGTCCCCGGACGGCTCATTCCTATCACTCGCAACCTGCCCGCCACCGGCCCGCGTCGGCCCCTGTTCCCAAGGGAGGACCGGCCCGTGACGCGCCCGTTATGCGTGGCGGGCCCGGGGAACTTCCCTCCAGAAAACCGCCACTCCGCGTTCACACGGCGCGTGCGCCCGCACCCGACCGAGCCGCCCGCAGCGCTAGGCGTCCTCGGCGAGTTCGAGCCAGCGCATCTCCAGTTCCTCCCGCTCCCCCGCCAACGCGCGCAGCTCGGTGTCGAGTTCGGCGACCTTCGCGAAGTCGGTGGCGTGCTCGGCGATCCGCGTGTGCAGCGTGGACTCCTTCTCGGAGATCCGGTCCAACTGCCGCTCGATCTTCTGCAGTTCCTTCTTCGCGGCGCGCAGCTCGGCGGCGCTCCGCTCGGGCGCGGCCTGCTCGGCGGCGGCCGACGGGACCGGGGCGGCGGCCGCGGCCTGCTGCTCCATCCGCTGCCGCCGTTCCAGGTACTCGTCGATGCCGCGCGGCAGCATCCGCAGCGCGCCGTCGCCGAGGAGCGCGTACACCGTGTCGGTGGTGCGCTCGACGAAGAAGCGGTCGTGGGAGATGACGATCATCGAGCCGGGCCAGCCGTCGAGGACGTCCTCGAGCTGGGTGAGGGTCTCGATGTCGAGGTCGTTGGTGGGCTCGTCGAGGAAGAGCACGTTGGGCTCGTCCATGAGCAGGCGCAGCAGTTGCAGCCGCCGCCGCTCACCGCCGGACAGGTCGCCCACCGGCGTCCACTGCTTCTCCTTGCCGAAGCCGAACGTCTCGCACAGCTGCCCGGCGGTCATCTCCCGCCCCTTGCCGAGGTCGACGCGCTCGCGCACCTGCTGCACGGCCTCGAGGACCCGCCAGTCCGGGTCGAGTTCGGCGACCTCCTGGGAGAGGTAGGCGAGCTTGACGGTCTTCCCGACGGCGATCCGCCCGCCGACGGGCTGCGCCTCGCCCTCGGTGCGGGCGGCGTCCGCCATGGCCCGCAGCAAGGAGGTCTTCCCGGCGCCGTTGACGCCGACGAGACCGATCCGGTCGCCCGGTCCGAGGTGCCAGGTGACGTGCTTGAGCAGCACCTTGGGGCCGGCCTGCACCGTGACGTCCTCGAGGTCGAGGACGGTCCTGCCCAGCCGGGAGGAGGCGAACTTCATCAGCTCGCTGCTGTCCCGCGGCGGCGGCACGTCCTTGATCAGCTCGTTGGCGGCCTCCACGCGGAAGCGCGGCTTGGAGGTGCGGGCGGGGGCGCCGCGCCGCAGCCAGGCCAGTTCCTTGCGGATCAGGTTCTGCCGCTTGGCCTCCTCGGAGGCGGCGATGCGCTCGCGTTCGGCGCGGGCGAAGACGTAGTCGGAGTAGCCGCCCTCGTACTCGTACACCGCCCCGCGCTGCACGTCCCACATGCGGGTGCAGACCTGGTCGAGGAACCACCGGTCGTGGGTGACGCACACCAGCGCGGAGCGGCGCTCGCGCAGGTGCCGGGCCAGCCAGGAGATGCCCTCGACGTCGAGGTGGTTGGTGGGCTCGTCCAGGACGAGCAGGTCCTGCTCCTCGATGAGCAGCTTGGCCAGCGCGATCCGCCGCCGCTCGCCGCCGGACAGCGGCCCGATGACGGTGTCGAGGCCCTTGGGGAAGCCCGGCAGGTCGAGCCCGCCGAACAGTCCGGTCAGGACGTCCCTGACCTTGGCGTTGCCCGCCCACTCGTGGTCGGCCATGTCCCCGATGACCTCGTGGCGGACGGTGGCCTCCGGGTCGAGGGAGTCGTGCTGCGTGAGCACCCCGAGCCGCAGTCCGCCGGAGTGCGTGACCCGTCCGGTGTCGGCTCCCTCCAGCCTGGCCAGCATCCGGATCAGCGTGGTCTTGCCGTCACCGTTGCGCCCGACGACCCCGATCCGGTCCCCTTCGGACACACCGAGCGAGACACCGTCGAGCAGGGCGCGCGTGCCGTACACCTTGCTGACGTTCTCGACATTGACCAGGTTGACGGCCATTTCACTCCTGTGCGCGGGGGTCGGTCAGCCTTCTAGCGTAGGGCCTTGGAGGAAAGTGCTGGAACGTCGCGCTGCCGTCACTCTTTGTGATGACATGATCGGAATACGGCCGCTACGGTGGAGAAGCAGACAGCAGGTCCCGTCCATGGGAGGAACTATGACTGCCGATTCCGTGAAGCAGCACAGCCACTGGCCGCTGCCGCCTCAGGACGGCTACACCGTGGACGACCTGTTCACACTGCCCGGTCTCCCGCCACACACCGAGTTGATCGACGGGAGCTTGGTCTTCGCGAGTCCCCAGCGGGAATTCCACACCATCGTCATGGATCTGCTGGTGAACGGGCTACGAAACACCGCACCGGAGGATTTGCGGGTGCGGCGCGAGATGACCGTGGTGCTGGACAAGCGCAATGCGCCCGAACCCGACATCAGCGTGCTCCGCGCCGCAGCGGTGGGACCGGACAAAACCCGGTACCAGGCCGAGGACGTGGTTCTCGCTGTCGAAGTCGTCTCTCCGGACTCTGAATCCCGCGACCGCACAACCAAGCCTCAGAAGTATGCGTCCGCCGGAATCCCGAACTTCTGGCGCGTCGAACGCGGCGGCCACGGGGGCGGACCGGTTATCCACGTCTACGAACTCGACCCCCTCACCAAGGCGTACGTGCACATGGGGATGCACCGGGACCAGATCAAGTTGACCGAGCCCTACGACATCAACATCGATCTGACGGGTTTCGAGCGAATCTGAGACTTCGGTGTCTTAGACCACTGTCGCCCCGGCCGTCGGCGACTCGGCGGCCCGGGCGGCTCGGCAGGTCCCCGACGCGAGCAGGGCCTGAGCCACCGCAGTCGCCGCCTCCGCATCGGCTGCCAGGAACGCCGTCGTCGGCCCCGACCCCGACACCAGGCCCGCCAGGGCCCCCGCCTCGCGGCCGGCCGCGAGGGTGTCCGCCAGCGACGGGCGCAGGGAGAGCGCGGCGGGCTGGAGGTCGTTGGAGAGCGCGGCGGCGAGGGCGGCGGTGTCCCCCTTCTCCAACGCGGCCAGCAGGTCCTCGGAGGCGGTCGGCTCCGGGATCCGGACGCCCTCGTTCAGCCGGTCGAACTCGCGGAACACCGCCGGTGTGGACAGCCCCCCGTCGGCCATCGCGAACACCCAGTGGAAAGTCCCGCCGACCTCCAGCGGGCGCAGCTTCTCCCCGCGCCCGGTGCCCAGCGCCGCCCCACCGACCAGGCTGAACGGCACGTCGCTGCCCAACTCGGCGCAGATGTCGAGGAGTTCGTCGCGGGAGGCATTGGTGCCCCACAGTGCGTCACACGCCAACAGCGCACCCGCGCCGTCCGCGCTGCCGCCCGCCATGCCCCCGGCGACCGGGATGTCCTTGGCGATGTGGATGTGCACGTCGGGGCTGCGGCCGTGGCGTTCGGCGAGGACGAGCGCGGCGCGGGCGGCGAGGTTCGTACGGTTCAGGGGTACCTGACCGGCGTCGTGGCCCGCGCAGGTCACGCGCAGCTCGTCGGCCTCGGTGACCGTGACCTCGTCGTAGAGACCGACCGCGAGGAAGACGTTCGCCAGGTCGTGGAAGCCGTCGGGACGGGCGGCGCCGACCGCGAGCTGGACGTTGACCTTGGCCGGGACGCGCACGGTGACGCTCACTTACCGGTCTCCTTGTGCTCGGCGATCCGTGCGAACTCCTCCACCGTCAGCGATTCGCCCCGCGCCTGCGGGGAGACCCCGGCGGCGACCAGGGCCGCCTCCGCCGCCGCGGCCGACCCGGCCCACCCGGCGAGCGCGGCCCGCAGGGTCTTGCGGCGCTGCGCGAAGGCCGCGTCGACGACGGCGAAGACCTCGCGCTTGGTGGCGGTGGTCGCGACCGGTTCCGTGCGCCGGACCAGGGACACCAGTCCGCTGTCGACGTTCGGCGCGGGCCAGAAGACATTGCGGCCGATGGCCCCGGCCCGCTTGACCTCGGCGTACCAGTTCGCCTTCACGGACGGCACGCCGTACACCTTCGAGCCGGGCGCCGCGGCGAGCCGGTCGGCGACCTCCGCCTGCACCATCACGAGGGTGCGCTCGATGCTCGGGAAGGTGTCGAGCATGTGCAGCAGGACGGGCACGGCCACGTTGTAGGGGAGGTTCGCGACCAGGGCGGTGGGCGCGGGGCCCGGCAGCTCGGTGACGTGCATCGCGTCGGAGTGGACCAGCGCGAAACGCCCGGCGCGCTCCGGCATGCGGGCGGCGACGGTCGCGGGCAGCGCGGCGGCGAGTACGTCGTCGATCTCGACGGCGGTGACCCGGTCGGCGGCCTCCAGCAGGGCGAGGGTGAGGGAGCCGAGCCCCGGGCCGACCTCGACGACCACGTCCTCGGGGTGGACGTCGGCGGTGCGGACGATGCGGCGGACGGTGTTCGCGTCGATCACGAAGTTCTGGCCGCGTTGTTTGGTGGGGCGTACGCCGAGTGCTGCCGCCAGTTCGCGGATGTCGGCGGGGCCCAGGAGGGCGTCGGGGGCGGGGCTGCTCACGGCACAAGGGTACGGGGGCGCGCGTGGCGTGATTGCCACGGCCGCCCGGAGCCGGGTCCGGCCCGCCGCCGCCCGAAGCGGAGGCCGGCGCGCGGGGGACGGCCCGCCCCCGCCCGCGCCCGCCTACCCCCGCAGCCGGTCGCCGCAGTGGGGCCAGGGGCTCGCCCCCCGGCTCACGTACAGCTTCTTCGCGCGGTAGGTCTGCTCCTCCGCCGGCGCGTCCTGGGGGCGGCCCCGGCCGCCGAGGCGGTGCCAGGTGCCTTCGTCGAACTGGTACAGGCCGCCGTACGTGCCCGAGGGGTCCACGGCGTCCGCCCGGCCGCCGGACTCGCACTGCGCCAGCCCCCGCCAGTCCAGGTGGTCGGCGCCCCGTACCGACCGCGGGTGGGCCTTGGTGCCGACCTTCACGATCTGCGTCCGCGGCGCGCGCACCACCTCCGAATCCACGCGCCACGGCCGCTGCCGCACGCCGTTGACCGTGCGCACGGAGGACTCGACCCTGCGCACTCCCGGCTGTCCGGCCCGCTCGACGACCTCCGTCCCCTTGAGCAGGGTCGGGTCGGCTGTGCGCCGCACGGCGAACGGGATGAGCTCCTCGCGCGCCTCCCGGCTCCCGGTGATCCGCAGCACGGTGACCGTCTGCCCGTCGTGGGGGAAGCTGCCCGGCGCCACGGAGATGGTGTCCTGGCCCCGCAGGGTGATCCCGGCCTGCTCCACCACGTCCCGCACGGTCGCCGCGTTGGTACGGACGGTGCGGGCGCGGCCGTCCGCCATGACGGTCACCGAACGCTCGGTGCGCACGTCGAGCGCGAGTCCGGCACGTCCGATGGGCTTCGAGCGCGCGGCCGACAGATACGCCCCCTCCGCGCGCACGCCCAGCTCCCTGAGCGCCTCCTCGACCGTGCGCGCCGTCGTCCACACCTCGCGGCGGTGTCCGTCGAGCGTCAGCCGGACCGGCCGCCCGTGGCGGACGGTGATCTCGTCGCCGCTGGTGAGCGCGGCCTCGGGGGCGGGCAGCACCACGTCGTGCGGCCCGAGCCGCACACCCTCGTCGGCCAGCAGTCCGGAGACGTCGTCGGCGAAGGTGTGCAGGCTGCGCTCGCTGCCGTCGACGCTGAGCTCGATCGCCTTGTCCTCCGCGACGAACGCGGTGGTCCCGCCCGCCAGGAACGCGACGACCAGCGCGCGGGGCAGCAGCCGGCGCACGCACGCCTCCGGCCGCTGCGTGTACCGCGCCCTGCGCCGTCGCGCACCCCGGTGCGTGCCACTCCCCGCGCCGCCCGCCCTACCGCTTTCGGCCTGGCGGGTCTGGCGGGGCAGTACCGGCTGGGTGGGCTCGTGGGCGGCGGACCGGCGGAGGGCCTCGTAGGCGGGCCCGTACATGTCCGCGTACGGCGAGCCGTGGGGCCCGTACGGCAGCGTCTGCGCGGTGTGCACGTCGTGGTGGAGGACGGTGTGCTCGTACTGCTCGTACTGCTCGTGCGAGCTGTACTGCGGGTACGGGCTGCCGTACTGCTGGTACGGGCTGCCGTACTGCCGGTACGCGTTGTCCTGCTGGCACGGGTTGTTGTACTGCTCGTACGCGCCGCCGTACCGCTCGTACGGCTTGTACGGCCCGTAGGACTCATACGTCTCGCAGGTCTCGTATGCGCCGTACGTCTCGTACGCCTCGTACCGCAGATTGCTCACGCGGCCAGAACCTAGCGGAGCGCCCGTCACTCTCCAAAGCGCTCCGGATGCGCTCAGTAGCCGAAAGCGCGGGCCGTGTTGACCGCCAGTGCCGTCGCCAGGGCGTCCTCGTCGATGCCGCGCACAGCGGCCATCGCGCGCACCGTGACCGGAACGAGGTACGGGGCGTTGGGCCGTCCGCGGTACGGCGCCGGAGTCAGGAAGGGCGCGTCGGTCTCCACCAGGACCAGCTCCAGCGGGGCGACGGCGAGGGCGTCCCGCAGGTTCTGGGCGTTCTTGAAGGTGACGTTGCCGGCGAAGGACATGTAGTACCCGGCGCCGGCGCACACCTCGGCCATCTCCGCGTCGCCCGAGTAGCAGTGGAACACCGTCCGCTCGGGGGCGCCCTCCTCCTTGAGGACGCGCAGGACGTCGGCGTGCGCGTCCCGGTCGTGGATGACGAGGGCCTTGCCGTGCCGCTTGGCGATCTCGATATGGGCGCGGAAGGACCGCTCCTGCGCCGCCTTGCCCTCGGGGCCGGTGCGGAAGTAGTCGAGCCCGGTCTCCCCGACGCCCTTGACCTGGGGCAGCGCCGCCAACCGGTCGATCTCTGCCAGAGCCTCGTCGAGCCCGGTGTCCCCGCCCGGCTCGCGCGCGCCCTGCCGCGACCAGCCGTCGGGGTCGCCGTGGACGATGCGCGGAGCCTCGTTCGGGTGCAGGGCGACCGTCGCGTGGACGCTGTCGTACGCCGCGGCCGTCTCGGCGGCCCACCGCGAGCCGTCGAGGTCGCAGCCGACCTGGACGACCGTCGTCACGCCCACCGACGCGGCCTTGGCCAGGCCTTCCTCGACCGTGCCGGACTGCATGTCGAGGTGGGTGTGGGAGTCGGCGACCGGTATCCGGAGCGGCTCCGGAAGCGGGGGCGCCGCGTTCTTGTCGGCGTTCGAAGGCATGCCCCGATCCTACGGAAGGGGCGGGTCCTCATCGTCCACCGCTCGTCGTCCGGCGGCGCTCAGCCCGCCTTGCGGTGGAAGGGGTGCAGCAGGTCCGACAGATGCCAGTGGTGGTCGCCGTGGCCGGTGCGGGTGTCCCGCGCGCGGTCCGCCGCCTCCTCCCCCGGCGGGGACGTCTCGACCCGGCTCGCCACGGGTGGCGCCGGATGGTGCCCGCGTTCCTCGTGCCGGTACAGATGGCTCTGCGCGGACGACACCCGGCCGGCCATCATGATCCGGACGACGTGCCCGTCGCAGTTCTGGCAGCGCGGCCGGCTCAGCGGGGACGGCACGACGCGGCTGTCCGCCACGTACCGCACACACTCGTTGCCGTCGCCGTCCGTGTAGTGCTCTATCTCGTACGACTGCTCCCATCCGTGCCCGCACCTCATGCAGGCGAAGGAGTAGGACTCGTTGACGACGGCCGTGGCCGTACCGCGGTGGCCGTACCGCCGCCCTGTGATGTCGCTCACGCCAGCTCCTCGTGTCCGCTGGACAAAGGGGACGCTTACCGTCCCGTCGTTCAGTGAACTCCTCCGTCGTCGGCGACGCACAAGGTCTGGGGAGTGTTGGAGGCGTTTTGGGCCCCGCTTGCCAAAGCGTCCCTCCGGCGGCCGAAGTCCCTTTGCCTTCCCGGACGGCTCTTTGCCACCCCATGGGGCGGCCGCTCATGAGAGATGCGCCCTGCTCAGAGCGGGTGTGAGCGAGGTCTCACGCCCCCGCGCGCTTGGCGGCGACCACCGCGTCGAACACCTCCCGCTTGGGCACCCCGGCCTCGGCCGCGACCGCCGCGATGGCCTCCTTGCGGCGTTCCCCGGCCTCCTCGCGCACCCGCACCCGCCGCACCAGTTCCTCGGGGCCGAGCTCCTCGGGCCCCTTCTCGGGCGCCCCCTCGACCACGACGGTGATCTCGCCGCGCACGCCCTCGGCGGCCCACGCGGCCAGTTCCCCGAGCCCGCCGCGCCGCACCTCCTCGTAGGTCTTGGTCAGCTCCCGGCACACGGCGGCCCGCCGCTCGGCGCCGAACACCTCGGCCATCGCCGCGAGCGTGTCGTCGAGCCGGTGCGGGGCCTCGAAGTAGACCAGCGTGCGCCGCTCGTCCGCGACCTCCCGCAGCCGGGTCAGCCGCTCGCCCGCCTTGCGCGGCAGGAATCCCTCGAAACAGAACCGGTCGACGGGCAGCCCGGACAGCGCGAGCGCGGTGAGCACGGCGGACGGGCCCGGTACGGCCGTCACCCGGACGTCCCGCTCCACGGCGGCCGCGACCAGCCGGTAGCCCGGGTCGGAGACGGACGGCATGCCCGCGTCCGTCACCAGCAGCACACGCGCCCCGCCGAGCAGTTCCTCGACCAGTTCCGGGGTGCGGGCGGACTCGTTGCCCTCGAAGTACGACACGACGCGCCCCCTGGGGGTGACGCCGAGCGCCTGGGTGAGCCGGCGCAGCCGCCGGGTGTCCTCGGCGGCGACCACGTCCGCGCCGGCCAGTTCCTCCGCGAGCCGGGGCGGCGCGTCCTGGACGTCGCCGATGGGAGTGCCCGCCAAAACAAGGGTTCCAGTCACGCACCCCATCCTCTCAAGTGCCGCCGCGGGCGGACGCGTCCCGGCCGGTACCAGCCATGCGCGGGACTCACACGGAACGGTTCCCTACGATGGCGCGGTGACCAGTACCGCGTCCCACACGGACACCCGGCAGGGCCCGGCCCCGCACGACCAGCGGCCGACGTGGCAGCAGCGCCTGCGCCGCTTCGGCCACTCCGCGGGGCCCGCGAGCGGCGGCAGTGGCGTCGTCGACCGTCTGGTGCCGCCGTATGCGCGGCCCGGGGAGCGCCTGTGGGCGGCCCTCGGCATCCCGCGGACCCTCGCCGACCGGATCGTCCGCTGGTCGGGCTGGGGCGGCCCGTTGCTGGTCACGCTGGTTGCGGGCGTGCTGCGGTTCTGGAACCTGGGCAGCCCCAAGGCGGTGATATTCGACGAGACGTACTACGCCAAGGACGCGTGGGCGCTCGTCCACCGCGGCTTCGAGGTCAACTGGGACAAGAACGCCAACGACCTGATCCTCAAGACCGGCGGGCACATCCCGATCCCCTCGGACGCGGCCTATGTCGTGCACCCGCCGGTCGGCAAGTACGTGATCGGCCTCGGCGAGCTGCTCTTCGGGTTCAACCCGTTCGGCTGGCGCTTCATGACGGCCCTGCTCGGCACGCTGTCGGTGCTGATGCTGTGCCGGATCGGCCGGCGGCTGTTCCGCTCCACCTTCCTCGGCTGCCTGGCGGGCGCGCTGATGGCGGTGGACGGCCTGCACTTCGTGATGAGCCGGACCGCGCTGCTGGACGGCGTGCTGATGTTCTTCGTGCTGGCCGCCTTCGGCTGCCTGCTGATCGACCGCGACCGGGCCCGGGAGAAACTCGCCGCCGCGCTCCCGGCCGACGCCGACGGTCGGGTGCGGCCCGACGCGCACACGGCCGAGACGGCCCGCCTCGGCCTGCGCCCATGGCGCTGGGCGGCGGGCCTCATGCTGGGCCTGGCGTTCGGCACCAAGTGGAACGGCCTGTACATCCTGGCCGCGTTCTGCGTGATGGCCGTGCTGTGGGACGTGGGCGCCCGCAAGGTGGCCGGCGCCTGGCACCCGTACACGGCCGTGCTGAAGCGGGACACCGGCATCACGTTCCTGGCCACGGTCCCGGTCGCGATCGCCGTCTACCTGATCTCCTGGATCGGCTGGATCCGCTCCCCCGCCGACGGCAGCGGCGGCTACTTCCGCGACTGGGCCACGACCGACGGCAAGGGCGGCTACTTCACCTTCCTGCCGGACTGGCTGCGCAGCCTGTGGCACTACGAGCACGAGGTCTACAAGTTCCACGTCGGCCTGTCCTCGCCGCACAACTACCAGTCCAACCCGTGGAGCTGGATCGTCGACGGCCGCCCGGTGTCGTACTTCTACGAGTCGCCCTCCCCCGGCACGGCGGGCTGTCCCACGGACGCCGCCGGCAAGTGCGCCCGCGAGGTCCTCGCCATCGGCACGCCGATGCTGTGGTGGGCGGCCTGCGCCGCGCTGGTGTACGTCCTGTGGCGCTGGTTCTTCCGCCGCGACTGGCGCGCGGGCGCCATCGCCTGCGGCGCCGCCGCCGGCTACCTGCCCTGGTTCCTGTACCAGGAGCGCACGATCTTCTTCTTCTACGCCATCATCTTCCTCCCCTTCCTGTGCCTGGCGGTGGCGATGCTGATCGGCGCGCTCGTGGGCCCGCCCGGCTCCTCGGAGACCCGCCGCGTCGCGGGCGCCACCGGCGCGGGCGTCCTGTTCCTGCTGATCGCCTGGAACTTCGTCTACTTCTGGCCCCTGTACACCGGCACGTCGATCCCGATCGACTCCTGGCGGTCGCGGATGTGGTTGGACACCTGGGTCTAGCTCGGCAGACACACCACGTGGTGCCGAGCGTCACAGGGGCCACGAGGTGAATTCGAGTGGCGGCAGCCTGATCTGAGCGGCCGTGGTCGGCGTGTCACCCCACTACGGCGCTCATGTCGGCCGGGTAGGCCATCTCTCGAAATTCGCGGGGACACCGGTAGCGGCGGCCTGCCCGTCCCCGGTCGACACTCTGGCGAACGCGAGGGAACATAAAGGGACGAGGCACTTCCAGCCTCCAGTCTGTCGCCGCGATGACGCGGCGATCGGAGTTCTAGGTGACGCGCCCCCGTCCAGGGCAACGCGCAGGGCGGCGCGCAAGGCAACGTCCAGCACGTGCAGGCGGCGCGCAATGGATCATGTCGACAGGGCAAGCCGAAAGCGCGGTCTCTCATCTGTATCGGTGAGCATCATCGCGCTCGCGGTGGTGGGTGTCGTGGCCGCTGCCGCCGTGCACTTGGCAATGCTCTTCCTCAACAGCGCCCCCTTGAACTCCTTCTCCCAGCAACACGCCGCGGACATCGACAGATATGTCGTCCCCGAGTTCGCGCAGCAGTGGCAGCTTTACGCCCCCAATCCGCAATCGGTGAATACCCACGTACAGGCTCGCGCGAAAGTGCAGACGCCCAGCGGAAGCCTCACTGATACCGGCTGGGTGGACCTGACCGCGATGGATGACGAGAGGATCGTGCACAATCCTCTCCCCAGCCAGGCGCACCAGAACGAGCTTCATCACGCCTGGTCCAACTACGTCGACTCGCTCGACAACGAGGGACGACCAGTTGGTCTGTACGGGAAGTTGATGCAGCAGTACCTGCTGCGCATCGTCGCCCATCGTCTGGGACCACAGGTCAATGGCGGCACCGTGCAATTCATCCAGCTGCGCTCGGCCAACACGCCGGTGGGGCAGCCCCCGTGGAGTCTTCAGCACATCGACACGAAGACCAGCTATGTGGTTCAACCGTGGTGGACCGTCAAGGCGGAGGACTTCAAGTGACCACACACTCGCGGGCCACGTCCGGTCGCGCACACGAACCGTCCTCATCCGCCCGGCTGTCGCGCGGCATCGACGCCGCTGTCAGGCGAGGTCTCGCGCGTATCACCAGCGATGTCATCGCGCCGTACCAGTCGGCCGTCATTCGAATCGGCTTCTCACTTACCTGGCTCGCCCTGCTGCTGCGCGAGTGGGTGCACCGTAACGAGCTCTACGGGGCGGACAGCCCTTGGAGCTGGACCATGGCCCGTGAATGGAATACGACAAACCAGGCGTTCACCGTACTCATGTGGCATGACAGCCGATTGTGGTTCGAGATCGTCTACGTGGCGGCCATCGCCGCGTCGGTGATGCTGCTCCTCGGGTGGCGGACCCGCACCGCCTCGCTGCTCTTCATGATGGGTGTGCTGGCACTCCAGAACCGTAACCCCTTCGAGGGGGACGGCGGCGCAGACGTCATCCACGTCATGGCGATCTATCTGGTATTCACCCGCTGCGGCCGGGTCTGGTCGTTGGACGCGCGGCGTGCCGCGCACGGTCGCGACGGCGGCCGGGACGTGGTCGGGATCGTGATGTGGGCTTTCTTCACCGTCGCGCTCACCCTGGTCACCGGGCTGGGCAAGCCGGATACCGGCTGGGCGCTGCTGCTCTGGGGCTTCGCCTTCGCGCAGCCGGCATGGTGGCTGGTGCGACGCTACGGCCCCGGAGAGCCCCGCACCGTCATGGAAATGGTCGGCAACGTGGTGCACGCGGGTGCGATGTTCGTGATCGCGGCCCAGGTGTGCCTGATTTATGCGGTTTCCGGCTGGTACAAGGTCCAAGGCTCCTTCTGGCAGGACGGAACGGCGCTCTACTACGTGCTGCACCTCGACGACGTCACCCCGTGGCCCGCTGTGTCCCACGCCATCGCCAATAGCAGTCTGATCGTCCTGCTGTTGACCTACGGCACGGTGATCGTCGAAGTCGCCTTCGCCTTCACCCTTTTCAACAGCCGCGTGAGAACCGTAATGGTTGGGATCATGATGTCCATGCACGCGGGCATCGGGATCCTGCTCGGCCTGCCTTTCTTCGCGTTGGCGATGATCACGGCCGACGCGCTCTTCCTCCCAACTGCACTGCTGCGTCGGGCAGGCGACCGCGTGGCGCGCCCGGTCTCACGGAGGCGAGCCGTGGCGCCGACACCGCAGGTGCCCTTCGGAGCGAAGTACTGACTGACGGAAACGAGCATCATCCCAGCGCGGGAGGCAGGCGAACGGCGGCCGCCGTACACGGGGGCGTCGATCCCCGTCGATTCCTGGCGTTCACGGATGTGGCCGGCCACCTGGGTCTGAGTCAGCCGGCTGATCACTGTTCGGACACCATCCGAAAACAGCCCTCACAGTTGCCCCGGCGGCCACTTACAGTGCGGTGGGGCCGCAACGGGGAGGGAGCGCTTCCATGCGCAAGGGGGTCAAGGCCGCCGTCGTCGGCGGGGTGTTCGCCGCGATGATCGGCGGGGCGGGATACGGGACGTACAACTTCGTGTCCGCGCTGAACGGAAACACGGTCGCAGCCAGCGGGCCGGCGCCCGCCAGGACCGGGCCACCGAGCCGGGACGAGGTGAAGGAGACCTCGGCGAAGTTCCTCGCGGCCTGGGAGAAGAACGAGGCGGCGGAGGCCGCGTCGTACACGGACTTCCCCGAGGCGGCCGAGGAGTTGCTCACGGCCTACGGACGCGACGCGCACATCACCGATGTGAAGATCACGCCCGGGACCGCCTCCGGGACCACCGTGCCCTTCTCGGTCAAGGCCACCGTGTCGTACGACGGGAAGTCCAGGCCGCTGGCCTACGACAGCCGGCTGACCGTCGTGCGGGGCGTGTCCACCCACCAGCCGCTGGTCGACTGGCAGCCCTCGGTCGTACACCCCGACCTGGTCAAGGGCGACACGCTCGTCACCGGGGAGTCGGCGTCCGCGCCGATCGAGGCCGTCGACCGTGACGGCGCCGTGCTGACCAAGGACAAGTACCCCTCGCTCGGGCCGATCCTGGACGAGCTGCGGGCCAAGTACGGCGACAAGGCGGGCGGCGAGCCGTCGGTCGAGCTGAGCATCCGGCACGAGGTCTCCGGCGCCGCCGAGACCCCGCTGATCACCCTCGCCAAGGGCCGGCCGGGCAAGCTGCGGACCACCCTCAGCGCGAGTGCGCAGGCGGCGGCCGAGCAGGCCGTGCAGCGGTACGCCGAGTCGTCCGTGGTCGCCGTGAAGCCGTCCACCGGCGAGGTGCTCGCGGTCGCCAACCACCGGGCCGACGGCTTCAACGCGGCCTTCCTCGGCCGGCTCGCGCCCGGCTCCACCATGAAGATCATCAGCGCGGCCACCCTGATCGACAACGGGATCACGAGGGCCGCCGGCCCCGCGCCCTGCCCGAACGAGGCGGTGTGGCAGAGCCAGACGTTCCACAACCTCAAGAACATGCAGCCCGACGAGCACGCCACCCTCTCGGACAGCTTCGCCCGGTCCTGCAACACGGCGTTCGTGAAGTACGCGGACGAGGTCCAGGTGGACTCCCTGACCAGGGAGGCCGAGGAGCGCTTCGGGCTCGGCCGGGACAACTGGAAGGTCGGCATACCGTCCTTCGACGGCTCCGTCCCCGCCTCCGGCGGCCCGGACACCGCCGCCAACCTGATCGGGCAGGGCCAGGTGCAGATGAGCCCGCTGAACATGGCGTCGGTGACGGCTACCGCGATGACCGGCACCTTCCGCCAGCCCGTCATCGTGTCCGCGAAGCTCGACGGCCGCCCGCTGGCCCAGGCCCGGGGCCTGTCGGCCGACACGGTCGCCCAGTTGCGGCAGATGATGAACCGCACCGCCACCAGCGGCACCGCGGCCCCCGCGATGTCCGGGCTCGGCGGCAGCATCGGCGCGAAGACCGGCTCCGCCGAGGTCGACGGCCAGGACAGGTCCAACAGCTGGTTCACCGGCTACCACAACGACATGGCGGCCGCCGCCATGACCCAGGAGGGCGGCCACGGCGGCGACGCGGCGGGCCCGATCGTGGCAGCCGTCCTGCGCACGGCGGGCTGACGCCCGCTCCACGCTGGACCGGGCCCCCACCCCCCGGACGCATCCGTGAGAGAGGCCCTAGGGTGGGGCTCATTGAGGATCGTGGGGGCGATGGGGCAGCGGGGGCCCCGGGGGACTGGCGGAGGACGGAAGGCAGTGGGCAAGAGAAGGCGCGTCGCCGAGCGACGGAAGACTACTCCGGCCGTGGTCGGCGGGGTGATCGCCGTGGTCGTCGTCGGGGCGGGCATCGGCGTCTACGCGCTGTACGGGGGCGGCGGGGAGGCCGACGACCGGACGCAGTCGGCGGGCCACGGCGAGCTGAAGAAGAACACCGGCCCGCTGTCGGCGACCGAGGTGCGGACCGCGGCCGAGGGGTTCCTGGCGGCCTGGCAGCAGGGCAAGCCCGCCGAGGCGGCCGCCGCGACCAGCGACACCGCGGCGGCCACCGCCCTGCTGACCGGCTACGCCAAGGACGCGCATCTGAAGGACGTCACCCTGACCGCGGGCACCGCCGCGGGCGGCAAGGTGCCGTTCTCCGTGAAGGCCACGGTGTCGTACAAGGGCCTGACCAAGCCCCTGGCCTACGACAGCGCGCTGACCGTCGTCCGGGGCGCCGCGGACGGCAAGCCGGTCGTGGACTGGCACTCCTCCGTCGTCCACCCCGAGCTGAAGGACGGCGACACCCTCGTCACGGGCGAGTCCGGCACCCCGCCGGTCAAGGCCCTGGACCGGGACGGCGACGAGATGACGACCGCCGAGTACCCGTCGCTGGGTCCGGTCCTGGACGGGCTGCGCGAGAAGTACGGCGCGACGGCCGGCGGCAGCGCGGGCGTGGAGCTGCGCGTGATCCGCGGCAAGGCGTCGAAGAAGGCGGAGCTGTCCGACAAGACGCTCGTCGAGCTGAGCAAGGGCACGCCGGGCACGGTGAAGACGACGCTGAGCCCGTCCCTCCAGGCTGCGGCCGAGAAGGAGGTGTCCAGGACCGAGCGGGCCTCGGTGGTCCTGATGCGTCCGTCGACCGGCGAGATCCTCGCGGTGGCGAACTCCAACCACGGCTTCAACACCGCCTTCCAGGGTTCCCTCGCCCCCGGCTCCACGATGAAGGTCATCACCTCGTCGCTGCTCTTCGAGAAGAAGCTGGCCTCGGTGAACAAGCCTCACCCCTGCCCGAAGTTCTTCACCTACGGCGGCTGGAAGTTCCAGAACGACAAGAAGTTCGAGATCAAGGGCGGCACCTTCAAGGCGAGCTTCGCCCGCTCCTGCAACACGGCCTTCATCAGCCAGGCGCCGAAGCTCAAGAACTCCGACCTGACCCAGCAGGCCCAGCAGGTCTTCGGCCTGGCTCTGGACAACTGGGCGATCGGAGTGCCGTCCTTCGACGGCGCGGTCCCGGTGCAGTCGGCGGCCCCGATGGGCGCCTCGCTCATCGGGCAGGGTGGGGTCCGTATGAACCCGCTGAACATGGCGTCGGTGGCCTCGACGGTCAAGGCGGGCGTCTTCCACCAGCCGTACCTGGTCTCCCCGTCCGTCGACAACCGCAAGCTGGCCACGGCCTCCCGGACGATGTCCTCCTCCACCCTGTCCCAGCTGCGCGAGGTGATGCAGTACACCGCCGCGTACGGCACGGCCGCCGAGGCCATGGCCGGACTCGGCCCGGACTACGGCGCGAAGACGGGCTCCGCCGAGGTCGACAACCAGAAGAAGGCCAACGGCTGGTTCACCGCCTACCGCGGCGACCTCGCGGCCGCGGGTGTCGTCCAGGCGGGCGGCCACGGCGGCGACACGGCCGGTCCGATAGTGGCGTCGCTGCTGAAGGCGGGGAGCTGACGGCGGCCGGGCGCAGGAGCTGACGACGGCCACGCACACCACCGGCGGCCGTCGTCACCGGCCGACCCGCGTCTCCGGCGGCCGGTGTCACCCGCGGGCGTCACCCGTGGGCGACCACCGCCGGTGACGCCGCCGCCAGGTAGGTCCGCCGCAGGAACCTGAGCAGTGTCTTCGTCTCGAGCTGCACCACCGAGACACCGCGCGCGGAGTGGAACTCGATCACGGTCTGCACCCGGCCGCAGGGCCACACCCGCACGTCACCACTGCCGGCCGGGGCGCGCAGCCCCTGTTCGAGCAGTGACCGGGGGAAGGTCCACTGGTGCGAGCCGGGCAGGTCCACCCGCACGGCACGCGGGTCCTGAAGGGGGTCGTAGCGCAGGACGACCGGGACGGCCCCGACGTCCTCGGGGACGTCGTCCGTGAGGATGTGGGCTCGCGCATGCTGTTCGACTACCGACATCGGACGACCCCTAACGCTGTGTGACCTGTGCGAGGGCTGAACATCCGCTTCCCCTCCAATGTCGCATATTTCCGGGATTCCGCTTCTCGAACATTCGGGAAACGGCACACATCCACGAGGCACTCGCTCTTGCAAGGGGTTCGCAACAAGCCTCTATCATCGAACGGTGCATGTGCCTGACGGATTCATCAACGCCCCCACCTCCCTGGCCACCGGAGTCGTCGCCGCCGGCGCCGTCGCCGTGAGCCTGCGCGGTGCGCGCCGGGAACTCGACGAACGGACCGCGCCGCTGGCCGGTCTCGTCGCGGCGTTCATCTTCGCCGTGCAGATGCTGAACTTCCCCGTCGCGGCCGGCACCAGCGGCCACCTCCTCGGCGGGGCGCTGGCCGCGATACTCGTGGGCCCCTTCACCGGGGTCCTGTGCGTCAGTGTCGTCCTGCTCATGCAGGGCATCCTCTTCGCCGACGGCGGCCTGACCGCGCTCGGCGTCAACATCACCGACATGGCGATCGTCACGACGGTGGTGGCCTACGCCGTCTTCCGCGGACTGGTGAAGGTGCTCCCGCGGCGCCGCCGCTCGGTCACCGTGGCCTCCTTCGCCGCCGCGCTCGCCTCCGTGCCGGCCGCCGCCGTCGCCTTCACGCTGATCTACGCGGTCGGCGGCACCACCGACGTGGCGATCGGCAAGGTCGCCACCGCCATGATCGGCGTGCACGTCCTCATCGGCATCGGCGAGGCCGCGATCACCGCGCTGACCGTGGGCGCCGTCATCGCCGTGCGCCCGGACCTGGTGTACGGCGCACGCGGCCTGGAGCAGCGCCTGAAGCTGCGGGTGAACGGCGAGCTCGTCGACGCCCCCGCGGCCGAGCCGGCGCCCGTGCCCGCCGCCGCCCGGTCCCACCGCAAGCTGTGGATCACCGGCCTGGTCACCTCCCTCGTCCTCGCCGGGTTCGTCAGCTTCTACGCCTCGGCCAACCCGGACGGTCTGGAGAAGGTCGCCCACGACCAGGGCATCGACAAGAAGGAGGAGCCGCACGCCTCCGCCGACTCCCCGCTCGCCGACTACGGCGTGAAGGACATCGCCGACGCCCGGCTGTCCGGCGGGCTCGCGGGCGTGATCGGCGTCGGGGCGACCGTCGTCGCGGGCAGCACGGTCTTCTGGGTGGTCCGCAGGCGGCGTACGGCAGCCGAGCCGTCAACCCCCTCCTCCCAGGCCGCCTGACATGGGGGCGGGTCACGCGCACCGGCTGTACCGGCACGGGCACTCCCCCGTGCACGCGCTGCCGCCGCACACCAAACTGGCCGCGGCCTTCGCCTTCGTCGTGGTCGTGGTGTCGACCCCGCGGGAGGCGATGTGGGCGTTCGCCGTGTACGCCGTCCTGCTCGCCGTCGTCGCCTCCGTGGCCCGCGTGCCCGCCGGCTTCCTGCTCAAGCGGCTGCTGATCGAGGTCCCGTTCGTCGCGTTCGCGGTGCTCATGCCGTTCGTGGCCCAGGGCGAGCGGGTGGACGTCCTCGGGATGTCGCTGAGCGTGAACGGGCTGTGGGGCGCCTGGAACGTGCTCGCCAAGGGCACCCTCGGCGTCGCCGCGTCCGTGCTGCTGGCGAGCACGACGGAACTGCGCGAACTGCTGCTGGGCCTGCAACGCCTGAAGCTGCCGCCGCTGCTGGTGCAGATCGCGTCCTTCATGATCCGTTACGGCGACGTCATCACCGACGAGATGCGGCGGATGCGGATCGCCCGCGAGTCACGCGGGTTCGAGGCGCGCGGGATCCGGCACTGGGGCGTGCTCGCCAAGTCCGCGGGCGCGCTGTTCATCCGCTCCTACGAGCGCGGGGAGCGGGTGCACCTGGCCATGGTGAGCCGGGGCTACGCCGGTTCGATGCCGGTCATCGACGAGGTGACCGCGTCCCGGGCGCAGTGGTCGTACGCCCTGGCCCTCCCTTGTGCCGCGCTCGCCGTCTGTCTGCTGGGATGGATCCTGTGACAGCTTCTCTGGAGGTCTCCGGCCTCGCCTTCGCCTACCCCGACGGCCACCAGGCCCTGTTCGGTGTCGACTTCGGCATCGGACGCGGCGAGCGGGTCGCCCTGCTCGGCCCCAACGGCGCCGGGAAGACCACCCTCGTGCTGCATCTGAACGGCATCCTGAGCGGGGGCACCGGGACCGTGACGGTCGCCGGGCTGCCGGTCGGCAGGAAGCACATGGCCGAGATCCGGCAGAAGGTCGGCATCGTCTTCCAGGACCCGGACGACCAGTTGTTCATGCCGACCGTGCGGGAGGACGTGGCCTTCGGGCCCGCGGCGGCCGGGCTCAAGGGGCCGGAGCTGGAGGCGCGGGTCACCACGGCCCTGGAGCGGGTCGGCATGCGGGACTTCGCCGACCGCCCGCCGCACCACCTCTCCTTCGGCCAGCGCCGCCGGGTCGCGGTGGCGACCGTCCTCGCCATGGAGCCGGAGATCCTGGTCCTGGACGAGCCCTCGTCCAACCTGGACCCCGCCTCGCGCCGTGAACTGGCCGACATCCTGCGCTCGTTGGACGTGACGGTGCTCATGGTCACCCACGACCTGCCGTACGCGCTGGAGTTGTGCCCGCGTTCGCTCGTCCTGAGCGACGGCGTGATCGTGGCGGACGGACCGACCGGCGAACTGCTCGCCGACGACGCGCTGATGCGCGCCCACCGCCTGGAGCTGCCCTTCGGCTTCGACCCGCGGTCCGTGACGATGGGCGCCTGACGCGTCGGGACGGACAGACGAGCGGGCAGCGTCGACGTAACGATCGTGCCAAGCCGACCGGCCGCAGGAATCGCAGGCCGGGGCCGCTGGTTGCACCCACTGTCGCAGGCGAAGAGCGGAAGGAGTGGCGGACGTGGACGTGCACGGCACAGTGGCCGAGGGCTTCGAGCCGGTCGGGGAGGCGTTCGCGGCGAACTTCGCGCTCCGCGGCGAGCGGGGCGCGGCGGTGGCCGTGTACCGGGACGGGCACAGGGTCGTGGACCTGTGGGCGGGGACGCGGGACGTCGACGGTACGGCGGACTCGGCGCCCTGGGAGCGGGGCACCGCGCAGATCGTGCGCTCGGCGACCAAGGGCGTCGCCGCCGCCGTACTCCTGCTGCTCCACCAGCGCGGGGAGCTGGACCTGGACGCGCCGGTGGGAACGTACTGGCCCGAGTTCAAGGCGGCGGGCAAGGAGCGGACCCGGGTCCGCGACCTGCTCGCCCACCGTGCGGGCGTCCCCGTTCTCGACCGGCCGCTGACACCGGAGCAGGCCGCCGATCCGGTGCTGGGCGCCGAGGCGGTCGCCGCGCAGGAACCGGTCTGGGAGCCGGGCACGGACCACGGCTACCACGCGCAGACGTACAGCTGGCTGACCGGCGAGCTGGTGCGGCGGGTCACGGGCCGGACGATCGGCGAGTGGATCGCGCGCGAGGTGGCCGGCCCGGTGGGGGCCGACCTGTGGGTGGGGCTGCCGGCGGGCGAGGCCGGGCGCGTGGGCCGGGTGGGCCAGGTGGAGCCGCCGCGTTCCGCGTCGGGTCTGCGCACCCGCCCCAAGCGGTCCGTGGCCGAGGCGTACGCCGACCCGGAGTCGCTGACCCGGCGGGCGTTCGCGGCGATCACCCCGCTGCCGGACGAGAACGACCCCG
Organism: Streptomyces sp. NPDC001231; assembly: GCF_042896885.1. Classification (NCBI taxonomy): domain Bacteria; kingdom Bacillati; phylum Actinomycetota; class Actinomycetes; order Kitasatosporales; family Streptomycetaceae; genus Streptomyces; species Streptomyces sp. NPDC001231. Next base: position 60,966 of record NZ_JBIAXS010000014.1, on the reverse strand, counting down.
CCTACCGCGCCGCGGTCCTGCCCGCGTCCAACGGCATCGCCACGGCCGACGGTCTGGCCCGCTTCTACGCGGCGCTGGTCGGCGAGGTGGACGGCGGGACCCGCCTGTTCACCTTGCAGACCATGGAGCTGGCCCGCACGGAGCACTCCGCCGGGCCCGACCGCGTGCTGGTGGCCCCCACACGCTTCGGCCTCGGCCACATGCTGCACAGCCCGGCGTCCCCGCTGCTCGGCCCCGGCTCCTTCGGCCACCCCGGCCGCGGTGGCGCCCTGGCCTTCGCCGACCCGGACTCGGCCATCGCCTTCGCCTACGTCACCAACGGCTTCCACCTCAATGTGACGGCGGACCCCAGGGCCCAGGCCCTGGTCCACGCGCTGCGCACGTCCCTGACGTAGCGCTCCCCATGGGTCAGACGTGGATGGGCTGCGACGTGCGGCCCGACGCCTGGTCGATCTCGCCGTGTGCCTTGGTCAGGAGCTGCATGGCGAGTTCGTTCAGGGCCCTCGCGCCGGCGATCTCCTCGCCGACCCGCGGCTGATCGGAGTCGGTGTGGTGGCGGCTGGCCCTGCCGTGGGCCCGGACCTCGCTGCCGTCGGGCAAGCGGACCAGCGCCGCCGCCCGGGTGTGCTGCCCGTCCTCCTGGAACTCAAGCTCGATGTGCCATCCCACAACGGTCTTCATCATGACGGTCACCTCCGGAACACCTGCTTCCAGGGTGCTCCTCGGCGGCCGCCCGCGCACCCAAGGAGCCCGCGCCAGCCGGTGTGCAGCATCAGTCCGATGCCGACGACCAGCAGCCCGGCAGCCGCGACGCGCGGCGCCCCGAAACGCTCCTTGAAGAACACGGCGCCGATCGCGGCGCCCACGATGATCGAGACCACAGCCGGTGCGGTCAAGGAGTGCAGATCTCGCAGATTCCCAGCTCCCGAGGCCCTGCCCCAGCTCCCCATGCGGCTTCTCAGCGCACAGCCAGGCTCGTCGGCCCGGACGTTCAAGCATGCGCGAGTTGGAGCACGGCGATGCCAGCCACCACGGTGACGCTCGCGGCCAGCCGTCGGCCGCCCAGTCGCTCACGGAAGACCACGGCACCGAGCAGCGCGGCGATGACAATGCTGGTCTCGCGGAGTGCGGCGATGGACGCCAGGTCGCCGTGAGCCTGCGCCCATACCACCAGTCCGTACGCGGTCAGTGAGAGCAACCCACCGGTCAGTCCGCGCATGGGGGCGCCGCGCAGCCGGGATGACAGTCCCCGCCCGCCCAGCACGAGGGCGCCTGCGCAGAAGAGCACGCCCTGCAGCAGGAAACTCCAGGCTATGTAGCCGAAGACGCTGTCCGAGCGCCGTACGCCCGTGCCGTCGACGATTGTGTATGAGGCGATCATGATGCCGGTGCCGAGGGCAGCCGCCAGTGCCGGCAACTGGGCGCGGTCCGGCAAGCCGTCCGCCAGAGCGAGGGCAACCAGCCCGGCGGAAATGATCAGGACGCCGGTGAGTTCGGGCGCTGACAGCTCCTGGCCGAGAACGGTCACCGAGAGGACGGCGACCAGCATGGGTGCGACGCCGCGCGCCACCGGGTACATCTGGCCGAAGTCACCGAGTCTGTACGCCTGGAGCAGCAGCGTCTGATAGGTGACCTGGAGCACGGCCGACGCCGCGATGAATGGCCAGGCGGCAGAGCCGGGGAGCGGGGTGAAACAGACCCAGATCGCGCCGACGCCGACGAAGGCGAGGTTGATCAGCGTGAAGCCCGCGAGCTTGTTCGGCATCGCGTGCGCCAGTGCGTTCCACACGGCGTGCAGCACCGCTGCGGCCAGCACCACTACGGGCACGGCAGTGCCTGCTTGCATGAACACATCCATGAGCGTCGACCGTTCCAGAAGCTGAAGCGGTAGGGAATTGAATTCCGCACTATGCTACTCACATGGAACAAGATTCCCCGATCGGGAGTGCTTCTGGGGCCGCACGGGCCGTTGACGTGCAGAATCTCGCTGCCCACGTACGCGCCCGGCTGCCGCAACTGCGCGACGCGGAGGCCAGAGTCGCTCAGGTCCTGCTCGATCAGGGACCCGAACTGGTCCGGCTGAGCGTCAGTGACGTCGCCGCGATGGCGCACACGGCGCCCTCCTCCGTGATCCGCGCCTGTCAGCGGCTGGGCTTCCGCGGCTATCAGGAGGTGAAGATCACGGCGGCCAGGGAAGCGCCCCGGCCCACCACACCGGAAGGCGCCGATCCCACCTCCCGCGCGTTGGCCGACACCGTGCAAGCGGCACGCGAGGCCCTGGACGGGCTGTCCGCGACCGTCTCCCCCGACCACCTGCGCACCGCCGCCGAGGCGCTGCACCGCGCGAGCCGGATCCTGGTCGTCGGCGCGGGCCTGTCCGCCGCCGTGGCCACCGACGCGGCCTACCGCCTCAGAGCCCTGGGTTGCGCCGTCGACGCCCCCACCGACCCGCTCACCGCCGAGGTGGCCGCCTCGCTGCTTCCGGCGGACGCCGTCTGCCTGGCCGTCAGCCACACCGGCGCCACCCGCACCACCGTGGACGCCGCCCGACGGGCCCACGCGCGCGGAGCCACCGTCATCTCGCTCACCAGCTACGCCCGTTCACCGCTGACCGAGACCAGCCAGTGCACGCTGCTTGCCGGCGGCCAGGACCTCACCCTCGGCCTCGAAGCCGTCGCAGGCCGCCTCGCTCATCTCGTCGTGGTTGACGCACTGGCCCTCACCCTCCTGGCCCTGCGCGGTTCGGACGCCCAACAGGCCCTGGCCCGCTCCACAGAGGTCACCGCGGCTCACGCGTACTGACCTTGCGAATCCGCCGCGCTCATGCACCGGTGAGAGCTGCTTGTGCCGACGTCCGTGCCGACGTGCTCCAGGCGTGCGTGACCGCGGCGAGCAGGACGGCCGCGGTCACCGCCGGCGTCACGAGGTGCGCTCGCGCACGTCCACGAGGACGCCCCCGGCCTGGGCGACCAGCGCCCCGGGTGCCATGGGGAAGACGGTGTACGGGGTTCCGGCGGCCGCCCAGATGACGTCGTGGTCCAGCAGGGACCGGTCGGCGAGCACGCGGGTCCGGGTCCGGTGCCCGAAGGGGGGTACGCCGCCGATGGCGTACCCGGTCGCCTCGCGCACGACGTCCGCCTTGGCCCGCGTGACCTTCTCGGCGCCCAGCTCCTCCCGGACACGCTCGACATCCACCCGCGAGGCACCGTCCATGAGCACCAGCACCGGCTCCCCTTCCCCAAGCTCTCGACTGCGCTCGAGCAGGGGGGACCCCCAGGCCGTGAAGATCAGCGACTTGCAGATCTGGCTCAGCTCGCAGCCGACGGCCGCCGCGGCCTCGGCGGCGGTCCTGGTCGCCTCGGGAAACCTGCGAACCTCGGGGATCAGCTCGTCGAGCCCCAGCTCGCGCAGGGCGTCGGCGAAACGGGGGTGGGCTCCTGACTCGGATGTCGTCGTCATGGAACGGCAGGCTAGCTGCCGGTCACAGACATCACGAAAGATTTCCCACGTGATGGACGAGGCTGCCGAGACGGCAGAGGCCGGTGAGGGTGCGCCGTCCCCACGGCACCCTCACCGGCCGGTCCCTCCGGCGAGCTACGAGCTCACACCTGTACGAGTTCCCGCCGCTCGTCCGGATCGGCGTGCCGCGGCTGCTCGGTGCGCAGGGCCGTGCCCTCCACGTCCACGTCGGGCAGGGCGCGCTCAAGCCAGCCGGGCAGCCACCAGGCCCGCCGGCCCAGCAGGGCCAGTACGGCGGGCACGATCGCCATGCGCACGATGAACGCGTCGAAGAACACCGCGATCGCCAGCCCGAAGCCGATCATCTTGACCATCGACTCGCTGGAGCCGATGAAGCCGGAGAAGACGGCGATCATGATGACCGCGGCGGCCGTCACCACCCGTGCGCCGTGCCGGAACCCGGTCACCACGGCCTGGCCCGGCTTCTCCCCGTGGACGTACGCCTCGCGCATCCGGGTGACGAGGAACACCTCGTAGTCCATCGCGAGGCCGAAGACGACGCCCACCATGAAGATCGGCATCATCGACATCACCGGGCCGGTCTCCTCCACGTTCATCAGGCCCGACAGCCAGCCCCACTGGAAGACCGCGACCACCGCGCCGAGCGCCGCCAGCACCGACAGCAGGAAGCCGAGCGCCGCCTTGAGCGGGACCAGGACCGAGCGGAAGACCACGATCAGCAGCAGGAAGGCCAGGCCGACGACCAGCGCCAGATACGGCAGCAGCGCGTCGTTGAGCTTCTGCGAGACGTCGATGTTCATCGCCGTGGAGCCGGTGACCAGGACTTTCGCGTCGGTCTTCGCCTCGATGTCGCCGCCAGCTCCACGGATGGCGTGCACCAGGTCCTCGGTGGCGGTGGAGGACGGCTTGGAGTCGGGGACGACGGTCACGGTCGCGGTGTCGCCGGCCTCGTTGGGCTGCGCCTCCGTCACCGTCACGACGTTCTTGAGGCCCCTGATCTCGTCCGTGACCTTGGTGAAGGAACCCTTGGGGTCGGCGCTGTCCTTGGCGTCGACCACGACCATCAGCGGACCGTTGAAGCCGGGTCCGAAGCCCTCCGAGAGCAGGTCGTAGGCGCGGCGCTGAGTGGTGGAGACGGGCTGGGAGCCGTCGTCCGGCAGGCCCAGTTCGAGGGAGGCGGCCGGGATCGCGGCGGCGCCCAGGCCGAGCACGCCGAGCAGCAGCACGGCGACCGGGCGGCGGACGACGAAGCTCGCCCAGCGGGTGCCCATGTTGGGCCGGCCGGGCTGCCGCTCGGGGCGCCCGCGGCGGAGCAGACCGCTCGTCGCGCCGGCCGGCTTGACCTTGCGGCCCGCGTAGCCCAGCAGGGCCGGGATCATCGTCAGCGCGATGAGGACGGCGATGACGACCGTGCCGGCCGCGGCCAGGCCCATCTTCGTCAGCATCGGGATGTTGACCACGGACAGGCCCACCAGGGCGATCACGACCGTCAGCCCGGCGAAGACCACCGCGGAGCCCGCCGTGCCGACGGCCCGTCCGGCCGCCTCCTCGCGCTCGTGGCCCTCGGCGAGTTCGGTCCGGTAGCGGGAGACGATGAACAGGGCGTAGTCGATGCCGACCGCGAGGCCGATCATCGTGGCCAGGATGGAGGTGGTGGAGCCCAGGTCCAGGGTGTGGGCGAGGGCGGCGATCGTCGAGACTCCGATGCCGACGCCGACGAGCGCGGTCAGCAGCGGCAGTCCGGCCGCGAGGAGCGAGCCGAAGGTGATGACGAGGACGACGGCCGCGACCGCGATGCCGACGACCTCGCTCGCGCCGGTCTGCGGCACGGTCTGGAGGGCGTCGCCGCCGATCTCCACGGTCAGCCCGGCGTCCCGCGCGTGCTGCGCGGCCTCGTTCAGGGCGGTGCGGGAGGAGTCCTCCAGCTCCATGCCGGAGACCTTGTACCGCACCGACGCGTAGGCGATCGTGCCGTCCTGGCTGACGGCCCTTCCGGTGTAGGGGTCGGCGACGGAGGCGACCTCGGAGCCGCGGGACAGGTCCTCGACCGTCTTCTCGACGGTCGCCTTGTTCCCGGCGTCCGTCATCTTCTCGCCGCTCGGCGCCTTGAACACCACGCGGGCGGTGGCCCCGTCGGCGCTCGCCCCCGGGAAGCGCTGTTCCAGCAGGTCGAAGGCCTTCTGCGCCTCGGTGCCCGGGATGGAGAAGGAGGTGTTTCCGGCCGCCGGCGCGGAGACGGCGCCGACGCCCGCCAGGGTCAGCAGTGCCAGCCAGATCAGGGCGACGAAGTGCCGTCGCCGGAAGGCGAGGCGGCCGAGTCTGTAGAGGAACGTGGCCACGTTGACGTACTCCCGGTCATGTCGTGGAGGTTGGTTGTGGGCAGGGGTGATCAGCCCGACGACGTGAGCGGTGACGTCAGAGGGTGGGCTTGCTGGGGAGAGGTGTCAGGAGGTCGGTACGCCGAGGGCGGGGAGGACCACGGCGTCGATGTACGAACGCAGGAAGGCCTGGGTCGGCGGCTGGGCCTCGATGAGCGCCCGGACGACGAAGCCGCCGGCCAGCATGTGCACCACGAAGTCCAGCGCCGGGCAGTCCGCCCGGATCTCGCCCCGGTCGACGGCGCGTTGCAGCAGTGCGCGGAACTCGGCCATCTCCGGTTCGATGAGCTGCTCCCGGAAGGCCTCTCTGAGGTCCGGGTTGGTGTGCATCGCCATGGCCAGGGCCCGCATCAGGGCGGAGTTCTGCTCCATGACGCAGTCGTCCTCGCGGGCGACGAGGGCGTGCAGGTCGGTGCGGAGCGTTCCGGTGTCGATCGCGTCGAGCCGCACCGGCTTGCCGTGCCGCATGGCCCCTACGACGAGCTCGGCCTTCCCGCCCCACTGGCGGTAGAGGGTGGCCTTGCTGGACCGGGTGCGGGCGGCGACGGCGTCCATGGTGAGGGAGTCGTAGCCGACCTCGCGGAGCAGGTCGAGCACCGCGGCGTACAGCTCCGCCTCACGCTCGGGCGTGAGGCGGCTGCGGCGCCCGGTCGCGACCTCGGCCATGTCTGCCGCCTTCCCGCTTGGAACGACACCGTTTCGTACACGAAGAATGTAGCGCACCCCCCGAACGAAACGAAACCGTTTCGTACGTGTGCTGGGTCACGACTGTCGGTTCCGCATAAGTTGCTGCGGCCCATACCCGGGCAAAGCATGGGAAGGTGAGTTATCTGCGCCTGCCGCACCTCAGCGGCGACCTGCTGTGCTTCGTGGCCGAGGACGACCTCTGGCTGGCGCCGCTCGACGGAGCGGGCCGTGCCTGGCGCCTCACGGTGGACCGCACGAAGGTCGGCCCTCCCCGCTTCTCGCCCGACGGGCGGCACATCGCGTACACGAGCTGGCGCAGTCTGGTGCCCGAGATCCACCTGGTCGCGGTGGACGGAGGGCCGGCCCGGCAGCTGACCTACTGGGGCAGCACCGACACCCGGGTGTGCGGATGGGCACCGCCCGACGAACACGGCCGCACCGACATCCTCGCCGTCACCTCCCACGGCGAGCCGTTCTCCTACTTCACCTGGGCCTACAAGGTCGGCACCGACGGCTCCCCCGGCCGCAAGCTGCCCTGGGGGCCGGTCTCCGACCTCCAGGTCGCCGACGTGGAAGGCGGCCACAAGACCCTGCTGCTGACCGGGACGCCGCCGCACGAACCGGCCTCCTGGAAGCGGTACCGGGGCGGTGCGACGGGCCGGCTGTGGCTGCACGGGCAGCGGCTGCTCTCCGGCATCGGCGGGCATCTGGCCTGCCCGATGTTCGTCGGCGGCCGGATCGCCTTCCTCTCCGACCACGAGGGCGTCGGCAACCTCTACTCCTGCGCCCCCGACGGCTCCGACCTGCGCCGGCACACGGACCACGACGCCTTCTACGCCCGGCACGCCTCCAGCGACGGCACGCGGGTGGTGTACCAGTGCGCGGGCGACCTGTGGATCGTGGACGACCTGTCCGCGGGCTCGGTCCCGCGCCGGCTGGAGGTGCGGCCGAGCGGGCCGCAGGCGGGTCGCCGCCGCTACCAGGTGCCGGCCGCCCAGCACGTCGACGGCATCTCCGTCGACGAGACGGGCCGGGCCAGCGCGGTCGTCGTACGCGGCTCCCTGCACTGGCTGACCCACCGCGACGGCCCCGCCCGCACTCTCATCGACACGCCCGGCGTACGCATCCGGCTGCCGGAGATGCTCGGCGGGACCGGCCAGGTCGCCTACGTCACCGACGCGGACGGCGAGGACGCCGTCGAGATCACCCACCTCCCCCGGGCCAGCGGCACCCGCCCGCTGCGCCGGCTCGCCTCCGGCCGCCTCGGCCGTGTCCTGGAGATGGCCTCCGACCCCGCCGGCGAACGCCTGGCCCTCGCCTCCCACGACGGCCGCCTGCTGCTGCTCGACGTGAGCGACGTGAGCGACGTGAGCGAGGGGGAGGCGGCGGAGGGGACGGAGGCGGTCGCGGGCGCCTCGCCGAACGGGGAGACCTCCGCCGGCCCGGATACCGCCGAGGGTCCCGCGGACGCCCGCGCGCCCACCGCGACCGGTGCGGCCGGTGCGGCCGGTGCGGCCGGTGCGGCCGGTGCGCCGGAGGGTCCCGCCGCCACGGCCGCGGACACCGACGCGACGGACGGATCGGCCGACCGTCTCACCGAGTTGGTGCGGTCCGTGAACGGGCCTGTAAGGGACCTGGCGTTCTCGCCCGACGGGGCGTGGCTGACCTGGTCGCACCCCGGGGTCGGGCGTTCGCTGCGGCAGATCAGGATGGCGCGGATCCAGGACCGGCTGATCGTCGACGTCACCAACGGCCGCTTCGAGGACGAGAACCCGGTGTTCACCCGGGACGGCCGGTATCTGGCCTTCCTGTCCTGGCGCGGCTTCGACCCGGTGTACGACGTGCACACCGGCGACCTGTCCTTCCCGCTCGGCTGCAAGCCGTACCTCGTTCCCTTGTCCTCCGCGACCCCGTCCCCCTTCGCGCTGAACCCCGAGGGACGGCCGGCGGCCGGCGGTCTGGACCCCGTCGAGGACGAGGAGACCGGCGAGTCCGGGGCGGTGACCGTGGAGGTCGAGGGCCTGGCGAACCGGGTCACTCCGTTCCCGGTCATCGCCTCCAAGTACTCGGCGCTGCACCCGGTCGCCGGCGGCGGCCTGGTCTGGCTGCGCTGGCCGATCTCCGGCGCCCTGGGCGAGACGTTCGTCAACCCGGACGACACCACCGGCCGGCCGACGCTGGAGCACTTCAACATCAGTAAGGCCAAGAAGTACGAACTCGTCGGCCATTTGGACTGGTTCGCGGTGAGCGGCGACGGCACGCGGCTGGTCGTCGTCGACGAGAGCGAGCTGCGCGCGGTGCCGTCCACGGAGATCGGCGACAGCGACACGACGACCTGGATCGATCTGCGCAGGATCCTGCACGTGGTCGACCCGGCCGCCGAGTGGCGCCAGTCGTACGAGGAGGCGGGCCGGCTGATCCGCGCCTACTTCTGGGAGCCGGACATGTGCGGCCTCGACTGGGACGCGGTGCTCGCGCAGTACCGCCCGCTGGTCGAACGCGTCGCGTCCCCGGACGAGTTCGCCGACCTGCTGCGCGAGGTCCTCGGCGAACTGGGCACCTCCCACGCCTACGTCTCCCCCGCCCGCCGCAACGAGGGCCCCGCGCACTACCAGCGCCTTCAGGGGCTGCTCGGCGCCAACCTGACGTGCCGTGACGGCCGTTGGGTCGTCCGGCGGATCCTGCCCGGCGACTCCTCCGACTCCAAGGCACGCTCCCCGCTGGCCGGCACGGGCATCCGCGAGGGCGCGGTGCTCACCCACGTCGACGGGCGTCCGGTGGATCCGGTGACGGGCCCCTACCCGCTGCTCGCGGGGACGGGCGGCACGACGGTGGAGCTGACGTTCTCCCCCGCGGAGGGGCACGGACCGCCGCGCCGGGTCGCCGTCGTGCCGCTGGTCGACGAGCGCCCGCTGCGCTATCAGGACTGGGTGGCCAAACGCCGGGCCGTGGTACGGGAGTTGAGCGGCGGCCGATGCGGCTACCTGCACATCCCCGACATGGGCGGCTCCGGCTGGGCGCAGTTCAACCGGGACCTGCGCATGGAGGTGTCCCGGCCCGCGCTGATCGTCGACGTCCGCGGCAACGCGGGCGGCCACATCAGCGAGTTGGTCATCGAGAAGCTGACCCGCACCATCCTCGGCTGGGACCTGACCCGCAACGCCCAGCCGGTGTCGTACACCTCCGACGCGCCCCGCGGGCCCGTCGTGGCCCTCGCCGACGAGGCGACCTCGTCCGACGGCGACATGATCACGGCCGCCTTCAAACTGCTCAAGCTGGGGCCCGTGGTCGGCCAGCGCACCTGGGGCGGGGTGGTCGGTATGACCGGCCGGCACCGCCTCGGCGACGGCACGGTGATCACGGTGCCGATGAACGCGGCCTGGTTCGACGCCTACGGCTGGTCCGTCGAGAACCACGGCGTCACCCCCGACGTGGAGAGCCTGCGCACCCCCCTGGACTGGGCCGAGGGCCGCCATGTCGAGATGGACGACGCGATCGAACTGGCCCTGGAACTCCTGGCCGCCAACCCGGCGGCGATCCCGCCGGACTACCGCGACGTGCCCGACCGTTCGCGGCCGAATCTGCCTCCGCGCCGCTGAGCGCGGGTACTTGAGCGACCGGACCCACGCTTTTGGCATCACGCGCTCGGACTTGAGCGACCGGCCCCACGCTGTCCGTCTCACGCGGCCGGACTTGCACCCTGCCGAGCAGCCGGACTTGCGCACCGCCGAGCGGCCCGTTCCTGCCACCCCGGTACGGACATGGGGTGCCCCGGCATCCGGGACACCCCACACCGTCACGGCCGAGGCCGAGCGCAGCAACAACGCTGACTACAGGCCCTGGTTAGCGGTCGTAGTCCTGGTTGAGGCGGTCTTCCATCTCGTCCGGCGTGTCGTGGGTGTCGTGACGCCCACGCTCGCGCGGCTGGGACGGGCGCTGCCCGGCCTTCTCGCGGCCCTCGCCGGGGCGCTCGCCGGGACGCTGGCGGCCCTGCTGCTGCCGCTGCTGCTCGGACGGGTTCTGGTACTTGTCCTTCATACCCATGCTGTTCACTCCCGTGTGGGTGAGTGGGATCCCCAAGTGGGCTAGGGGATCGGCCTCGACCAGATTCACACGGGCGGTGACCCTGCGCATGTCGATCAGTGACGTTGCGTAGTGGGTGCGGATCGGTGCCGCTCGTCGGCCGCGCCACCCGCTCCGACCAGCCCGGTCCGCACCCCCGACAGCCGGTCCGCGAAGCGCCGTACCTCGCGCTGCCCCACGGTGCCCACGACACCCGGCAGCCACCCGCGCACGCCCTGCATCCCGCGCAGCCACCACTGCCCGTACACATGGGCGGCGCGCCGCTCGATCCCGGCCACGATCCGGTCCACCGCCGGCCCCAGCGGATAGGTCCGGCCGGCCGGCCACGGCAGCCGCTGCCTCAACTCCCGCATGACGGCGTCCTGATCGGCCCCGCGCACCATGTCGGTGTCGGTCCACGACAGGTAGGCGACGCCCACCCGCACGCCCCGGTGGCCGACTTCGGCCCGCAGGCTGTGCGCGTACGCCTCCACACCGGACTTGGAGGCGCAGTACGCCGTCATCATCGGCGCCGGGGTGATGGCGGCGAGCGAGGCGATCTGGAGCAGGTAGCCGCGGCTCGCGGTGAGCGCCGGCAGGAACGCCCGCCCGGTGACCGCCGATCCGATGAGGTTGACCTCGATCACCCGCCGCCAGGAGTCGGGATCGGAGTCGGCGAACGGACCGCCGCTCGCCACACCCGCGTTGGCGACCACGATGTCGACCCTGCCGAACCGCTCCTCGACCTCCGCCGCGACCCGGGCCATCGCCTCGTGGTCGGTGACGTCGGCATGCCAGTGGGCGCTCTCGCCGTGCAGCCGCTTGCCGACTTGTTCGAGCAGGTCCGGCTCCAGGCCGACCAGCGCGATCTTCGCGCCCCGCGCGGACAGTTTGCGGGCGAGCAGCTCGCCGACGCCCCGCGCGGCCCCCGTGACGACCGCGACCTGCCCCTCCAGGCTCACCCTGCTCATGCGCCCTCCCTGGTCCCCGTGTCGTCGTGCTGCTCGTGTGCCCTTCCACGGCCGGTGACTTGGCCGAGGACGTGACCGGTGGCCTGGTCGGGTACGTGACCGGTGGCCTGACTGGGCACATGGCCGGGTACATGGCCGGTCAGCCGACCGGGTACGTGACCGGTGACGAGTTCCCGGATCTTCCCGGTGACCAGCCCGGGTGCCTCCACCGGCGTCATGTGACCGAGCCCCGGAAACTCGGTCAGGCCCAGGCAGTCGGGCAGCGCGGCGGCCAGCGCCCGCGCGTGCCCCGGCGGGGTCAGCCGGTCGGCCGTGCCCGCGACGACCGCCACCGGCACCGTCAACTGCCGTACGTGGTCGTCGAGATCGAGCCGGTCCAGCACCTGCGACCAGGCATGGCGCACCCGGCGCGGACAGGCGTGCACGATCCGTGCGCACGCCTCGACCATGTGCGGCGCCGAACCGGGGCCCATCGTGGCGTACTTGAGGATCCGCCGGGCGAGCGGAGTGACCGGCCCGAGCGGCGTCCGGGAGCCCAGGACGCGCCGGGTCAGCCAGGTGCGCGGCAGGCCGGCCCGGATCGGTATGACGCTCGACCGGGCGACCAGTCGTGAACTGCCCGTGCTGCACAGCAGAACGGCCGCCGCGTGCTCCTGGAAGCCGGGCCGGCGGGCCGCGGCCATCACCGTCATCCCGCCCATCGAGTGGCCCGCGATCACCGCCTTCTCACCGGGCGCGAGCGTCGCCGCGAGCACGGCTTCGAGGTCGTCGGCGAGCACGTCGGTGCCGTATCTCCGGCTCGCCGGGCTGCGTCCGTGGCCGCGCTGGTCGTAGGCGATGACGCGGTGGTCGGCGGCCAAATCCCGGATCTGCGCGGCCCAGAAGGCGGTGGAGCAGGTCCAGCCGTGGGCGAGGACGACGGCCGGGGCAGCGGGGTCGTCCACCGGCCCGTGCACCTCGACGTGCAGCCGGGCCCCGTCGGCGGAGACGGCGGTGAGTTCACGGGCCGGGACGGGAGGGGCGTACGGATCCGGGGCAGCGTGGTCTTCCGGGCGGCCCACGGCCGACCGGCGGGCGGGACGGCTCACGCGTCCACCTCCACGGGCCGCCGCGCGGGGGCCCGACCGGCCGCGCCCTGGGACCCGGGTGCCCGGAGGACCTGGTACTCCGCGAGATCCACCCGCCGTGTGGCCTGCCGGAACTCGGTGGTCGTACCGGGCCAGACGGTGGTGTTGCGGCCGTTGGCGTCCAGGTACCAGCTGGTGCAGCCGCCGGTGTTCCACACCGTGCGCTTCATGCGCTCCTGCACCTTGCGGTTCCACGCGTTCACGGCGCTGGGCCGGGCGTCGAGGGCGGCCCGGCCGCCGAGGACGCGCAGTTGGCGCAGGTAGTCGGCCAGGTAGTTCAGCTGGGACTCGATCACCAGGATCATCGAGGAGTTCCCGAGGCCGGTGTTGGGGCCGATGATCGTCATCCAGTTCGGGAAGCCGGCCGCGGACGCCCCGCGCAGCGCGGCCATGCCGTCCTTCCAGCTCTCGGCGAGCGTACGGCCGTCCACGCCCACGACCCGCTCGGCGATCGGCATGTCGGTGACGTGGAAGCCGGTGCCGAAGACGATCACGTCCACCTCGGCCTCGGTGCCGTCGGCGGCGACGACGGTCGATCCGCGGACCTCGCTCAGTCCGCTGGCGACGACGTCCACGTTGTCCCGCGCGAGTGCCGGATAGTACGTGCTGGACAGCAGTATCCGCTTGCAGCCGATGCGGTAGTCGGGGGTGAGCTTGGCCCGCAGCTCCGGGTCCTTGATGGCGCGGGACATGTTGAGCTCGGCCAGCCGCTCCACGAAACCGAGTTGGCCCGGATGCCTGGTGAACGCCTGGACCTGCAACTCCCGGATGCCCCAGAGCAGTCCGCGGCGCAGTTGCGCGGTCAGCGGCAGCGCGCGGTGCATCCGCCGTTCGGCGCCGCTGATCTCGCGGTCGACGCGGGGCATCACCCACGGCGGGGTGCGCTGGAAGAGGGTGAGCCGGGCGACCTCGGGCTGGATGGACGGCACGATCTGGATCGCGGAGGCTCCGGTGCCGACCACGGCGACCCGCTTGCCCGCGAGGTCGTGGTCGTGGTCCCAGCGGGCGGAGTGGAAGACCTTGCCGGGGAAGGAGTCGAGCCCCGGTATGTCCGGGACCTTCGGTTCGGACAGCGGCCCGGTCGCACTGACCACGACGTCGGCCGACAGGTTCCCGCTCGTGGTCTCGATGTCCCAGCGCAGCTTCTCGGCGTCCCAGGTCGTCCTCGTGACCTCGGAGTGGAAGCGCAGGTGCGGGCGGAGGCCGAAGACGTCCGTGACGTGTTCCAGGTAGGCGCGGATGTGCTCCTGCCCGGAGAAGGTGCGCGGCCAGTCGGGGTTGGGCGCGAACGAGAACGAGTACAGGTGCGAGGGCACGTCGCAGGCGCATCCCGGGTAGCTGTTGTCACGCCAGGTGCCGCCGACGCTGCCGGCCCGCTCCAGCACGACGAAGTCGGTGATCCCCTCCCGGCGCAGCCGCACTGCGGCGCCCAGTCCGCCGAAGCCGGACCCGATCACCGCCACCCGCACATGCCGGTCCTCGTGCCCGTGCCCATGCTCGTGTTCGTGCTCGGCCATTGAGCGCCCCTCCCATGACTCGCGTACAGCGACCCGCGTGCAGCCTTCAGCAACTCTGCCAGTGAACACTGGCGCAATGGGGAGAGTAGAGGAGGTCCGTACCGATCGGTAGGGGGCGGCAGAGGAAAAGTTACCGCCGGTACAACATAGGCTGCTCCCGTGGCAGGAGAAGGTGGAGCACGCGGCGGCCGACGCGAGTACCGCATGGAGGAGCTGGCCCGGCTGGCCGGTATCACCGTGCGCACCCTGCGCTTCTACCGCGAGCGCAAACTGATCCCGCCACCGCGCCGCGAGGGCCGTATCGCCTGGTACGACGACCACCACCTGGCCCGCCTGCGCACGATCTCGGCACTGCTGGAACGCGGTCACACGCTGAGCGGCATCGCCGAACTGGCCGAGGCCTTCGAGCACGGCCGCGACGTCGGCGATCTGCTGGGTCTCGGGGCCCCCACCGAGGAGACCCCGGTCCGCCTGACCCCCGAGGAACTCGCCGACCACTTCGCGGGCGAGGTCACCGCCGAGAACCTGGCCGCCGCCATGGAACTCGGCTACCTGGGCACCGACGGCGACGAGATCGTCCACATCAGCCGCCGTCTGCTGGACGTGTCCGCCGCCCTGGTCCGCGAGGGCATCCCGCTCGCCGAAGTCCTCGAAGCCGGCCGCCGCGTCCGCGAACACGCCGACGCCCTCGCCGAACTCTTCACCGCCCTGATCCTGCGTCACGGCCCCGAGGACGACCTGAAGCGGCTGCGGCCGCTGGCCAAGAGTGTGGTGGAGGCGGAAGTGTCGATGGCCCTGGACCGGCGGCTGCGCAAACAGCCGTAGCGGCGACTAGAGGTCGTACACGACCGTCACCGGGGCGTGGTCCGACCAGCGCTCGGCGTGCGTGGCCGCCCGCTCTACGTACCCCTTGACGGCCTTGGCCGCGAGCCCGGGCGTGGCCACGTGCAGGTCGATCCGCCATCCCGTGTCGTTGTCGAAGGCCCGCCCCCGGTAGGACCACCAGGTGTACGGCCCCTCGCCGTCCGGGTGCAGTTCGCGCACGACGTCGGCGTACCCGCCGGCCTCGGGGGCGAAGACCGTGCTCAGCCACTCCCGTTCCTCCGGGAGGAAGCCGGAGTTCTTGGTGTTGCCGCGCCAGTTCTTGAGGTCGGCCTGCCGGTGGGCGATGTTCCAGTCGCCGCAGACGAGCACCTCGCGGCCGTCGGCGGCGGCCCGCTCACGCAACTCCTTGAGATGGGCGAGGAACTCGTCCATGAACCGGACCTTCTCGTCCTGCCGCTCGGTGCCGACCTCGCCGGAGGGCAGGTAGAGGCTGGCGACCGTGACGCCGGGCAGGTCGGCCTCGACGTAGCGCCCGCTGCCGTCGAACTCGGCCGATCCGAACCCGACCCGGACCCGGTCGGGTTCGCGGCGGGTGTAGAGGGAGACGCCGGCGCGGCCCTTGGCGGCGGCCGGCGCGTGCACGACGTGCCAGCCGTCCGGCGTGCGGACGTGCTCCGGCAACTGGTGCGGCTCGGCACGCACCTCCTGGAGGCACAACACGTCGGCCCCGGTCCCCGCGAGCCACTCCACGAAGCCCTTCTTGGCGGCGGCGCGCAGTCCATTCACATTGACGGAGGTCACAGTCAGCACCCGGGCACCCTACCGGCACACTGGACGAGGTCTTCCTGGAGGCCACCTGCCCCGACACCCGCATCGACAGACGGTTCCCACATGAACATCCGCCCCGTGCCCTTCGACCACCCCGACGCCGTCAAGCTGAACGACGAGGTACAGGCCGAGTACCACGTCCGCTACGGCGACGGCGGCGACGCCACCCCCCTCGACCCGGCCGACTTCCGGCCGCCGAACGGCGTGTACCTGATCGCCTACGACGAGGACGGCACCCCCGTCGCCACGGGCGGCTGGCGCAGCCAGGACAAGAACGCCGAGGGCAACGAGGACGGCGACGCCGAACTCAAGCGGATGTACGTGATCGAGTCGATGCGCGGCCGTGGTCTGGCCCGCCGCATCCTCAATGTCCTGGAGGACGACGCCCGCGCCGCCGGACGCGTCCGCATGGTCCTGGAAACCGGCGACCAACAACCGGAGGCCGTCTCCCTGTACACCTCCAGCGGCTACGAACCGTGCACGAAGTTCGGCTACTACCGCGAGTACGAATCGAGTATCTGCCTGGCGAAGGCGCTGCGGCCCTGACACGAGGTCCCTCCCGCCACGGCCCGCCGGGAGGGGCCTCCTCGTGACACGTCAAAGCCCCGGTCGGTTTCCCGACCGGGGCTTTGAGCTGCGTGGACCTGAGGGGATTTGAACCCCTGGCCCCCTCGATGCGAACGAGGTGCGCTACCGGACTGCGCCACAGGCCCTTGCAACGAGTGAAACTCTAGCATCCTCGCCCGGGTGGTTGGTAATCCGTTCCCTGGCTGGTCAGGGGCCGGGGATCACTCGTTGGCCGCGCGGGGGCGGCCGCCGTCCTCGTACTGGTCGAAGAGCGGGGTGCGGCCGCGCTCACGGGAGCGGCGGGCCGAGGCGGCGCGGCGGGCGTCGGTGCGGCCGTCGTCGGCGGACTTGTCCTCGGCGTGGGGCGGAGGCTCGGGCGCGGCCGGGGCCGCCGCCTCCTGCTCCGGCACCGCGGCGGAGGACCGCGCCGAACTCCAGGCGTCCGGAGCGCCGAGGTCCACGTCGGAGGTGGCCCGCGGGGCGACCGGGGCGGTGACGTAGGTGGGCAGCGGCACCGGCACCGGGTCCCAGCTGTCCCCCTGGCCGGGGCGGCGCTGGCGCTCGCGCTGCTGGTCGAGCCACTCGGCGTGGTCGGTCTGCTCGACCAGGGCGCGCCGGTCTGCGGCGAGGGAGGAGAGGCCCGGGTCCGTCTCCGGTTCCGGCCCAGCCTCCGGTTCGTCCGCGGCGGGGTCCAGGGGCGTGCGCCGACGCGGCTGGCGGCGGCTCTCACGCAGCCGCTGCGCGGCGACCTCGGCGCGGCGGCGGTCCATCTGGTAGGCGAAGCGGCGCCGCTCCTGGGAGCGCAGGTACGCGATGTACGCGCTGAGCATCACGGCGGGCACTCCGGGCGCCCACAGGAAGGTGAGCCCGCCGACCGCGGCGACGATCGCGCCGAGGGTGAAGGCGAGGAAGAGGAGGACGGTGGTGCGCCTGCGGCGCGCGAGGACCTTCGAGCGCCGGGCACGCGCCGCGGACACCTCCGCGCGGGGCGTGCGCCGGGCCGCAGGGACCCGCGGACGCGCGGACGCGTCGGCGGGCGGGGCCGCCGCCGGGGACGCGGCCCGGGCGGCCGGTTTCCCGGTCCGGTCGCGCTCGTCGTGGCCGCGGACCGGCTCCCGTTCCTCCCGCGCCGGCGGCTGCTGCCGCTCCGGCGACCGGTCCGGGGGCATGGCGAAGGCCCGGACGTCCACCGAGTCGGTGACGGCGTCCGGCTCCCCGTCGGCGGGCTCCCCCTCCTCGGCGGAGCGCGCCCTGAGGTCCTTGGCGTACCGGCGCTCCATCCCCGCCCGTCCGGACAGGAACCGGATGGCGGTGCTGAAGCGTTCCGTCGGACGGGCCTCGTTCAGCTCGTCCTGCCTACGGAGCCACATCGGCACCAAGTAGGCGGCCCAGGCCCCGACGATGACTGCGTAGATGAGGCCGCTGCTGCTCACGCCTCACACGGTAGAGGGGTTTGCATGAGGCCATCTGCCAATTGCGCCGGTGTGTCGCACGATCTGGCTGATATTTCGAACTTTTTTTGCGATCGATGTGATCAGCAGGACGTCAAGGACGCGAATTCAATGCCACCGGGACGATCGCGAGTGGGTCCGGTTCGGATCGCGGGCCGATCAATTTCGAACATTCATTCAATTTCCGGGTGGGGCGGGATTCTCCTTCGGCACCCGCGGGGCCCGGGTCCGGCGCCAGCGGTTCAGCAGGCCCTCGGGCACCTCTTCCGCGGTGAGAGCGAACACCATGTGGTCGCGCCACGCGCCGTCGATGTGGAGATAACGGGGCCGCAGACCCTCCTCGCGGAATCCGAGTTTCTCCACCACCCGCCGGCTCGGCCCGTTCTCGGGCCGAATGCAGACCTCGATGCGGTGCAGTCCGACGGTGCGGAAACAGTGGTCCACGACCATCGCCACGGCCGTCGGCATCACCCCGCGGCCGGCCACCGACTCGTCGACCCAGTAGCCGACGTGGCCCGAGCACATCGAGCCCCAGGTGATCCCGGCGACGGTCAACTGCCCCACCAGCCGCCCCTGGTACTCGATGACGAACGGCAGCATCCGGCCCGCGTGCGCCTCGGACCTGAGGTGGCGCACCATCTGCCGGTAGGTCGGCCGGTGCGTGATGGGCCCGCCGGGTGTGGGCGGCGGAATCGTCGCCTCCCAGGGCCTGAGCCAGTCCCGGTTGCGCCGGTTCACCTCGCGCCAGGCCCGCTGGTCGCGCAGCTTTATCGGCCGGAGGACGACATCGCCCTCCGCGAGCACGACGGGCCAGGATGGGCTGTTCAGCTCGCACCCCCACTGCCGGCACCGGGTCTGACGTGGTCGCCGCCGCGCAGCTGGTCGACGGCGTGCGTCAACAGGGTTTCCAGGACGGCCAGCCCGTCCTTCACCCCGCCCGTGGAGCCCGGCAGGTTGACGATCAGCGTCCCTCCGGCCACTCCCGCCAGCCCCCGGGACAGCGCCGCG
The DNA here is from genome assembly GCF_042896885.1 of Streptomyces sp. NPDC001231. NCBI lineage: Bacteria > Bacillati > Actinomycetota > Actinomycetes > Kitasatosporales > Streptomycetaceae > Streptomyces > Streptomyces sp. NPDC001231. Next base: position 42,065 of record NZ_JBIAXS010000014.1, on the reverse strand, counting down.
GTCGGCACCTTCCGCATGCCGAACGCCCGGATGGCCTCCGCGATTCCCGGCACCTCGGTCTCGATCACCCGGCGGGTCGCCTCGGGCGTGCGGTCGGTGGGCGAGACGCCCGTGCCGCCGGTGGTGACGACGGCGTCGTAACCGGCCTCGACGGCGGCGCGCAGCGCGGCCTCCACCGGGTCTCCGTCCGGTACGACCTGCGGCCCGTCGACGGCGAAGCCGAGGCGCCGGAGGCCGTCGGCGACCAGCGGACCGCCCGTGTCCTCGTAGACCCCGGCGGCGGCCCGGTTGGAGGCCGTGACCACCAGAGCGCTGTACGGCGCGAGCAGTGCGCCTCCGGCCGATGCGTCCGATGTCATGCCCGGCTCCAGTCGCCCGACTTGCCGCCCGTCTTCTCCTCCACGCGCACGTCCGTGATGACCGCTCCCTTGTCGACCGCCTTGACCATGTCGATCACGGTGAGCGCGGCGACGGACACCGCGGTGAGCGCCTCCATCTCGACGCCTGTGCGGTCCGTGGTCCGCACCGTGGCCTCGATCTCCACGGCGTCGTCCGCGACCGACAGTTCCAGTCTCACACCCGACACCGACAGCGGGTGGCACAGCGGGATGAGGTCCGGGGTGCGCTTGGCGCCCATGATCCCGGCGATCCGCGCGGTGGCGAGGGCGTCGCCCTTGGGCACCCCCTCGCCGCGCAGCAGCTCGACCACGCGGGGCGAGACGAGGACGCGACCGCTGGCGCGGGCGGTGCGCGCGGTCACGTCCTTGCCGGAGACGTCGACCATGCGGGCGGCGCCCGCGTCGTCGATGTGCGTCAGCCGGTCCGGCGCTGGAGGTCCGGGGGTCTCCCCCCGGGAAGGCACAGTCATGATCGTGTGGGGCTCCCGGTCCGGGCCCGTCGCCGTGCGGCGCACGGGCCTGTTGTGCGCGACACGGTACCGCCACCCCGGACGGCTCAGCCGAGCAGGACCACCTCGACCTCGGCACCGGGCTCGACGGACTCGGCGTCCTCGGGGACGACGATGAGCGCGTCGGCCAGCGCGAGGGCGGCGATCAGATGGGATCCGGCGCCCCCCACGGGCCTGACCTCACCGTCGGCGTACACCCCGCGCAGGAACTGCCTGCGTCCCTTCGGCGAACTCAGCGCCCGGTCCGCGGCCAGCGTCGCGCGCACGGTCGGCCGGTGGACGTCCTGAAGGCCCATCAGGGTACGGATGGCGGGGCGGGCGAACAGCTCGAAGGAGACGTACGACGACACCGGGTTGCCGGGCAGGGCCAGCAGCGGGACGTGGTCGGCGCCGACGGTCCCGAAGCCCTGCGGCTTTCCGGGCTGCATGGCGAGCCTGCGGAACTCCACGCCGCCGCCCGGCTCGTCCTCGTCGCCGACGTCGGACAGCGCCTCCTTGACCACGTCGTACGCCCCCACGCTCACCCCGCCGGTGGTGACCAGCAGGTCGGCGCGGACGAGCTGGTCCTCGATGGTGGACCGCAGGGTGTCGGCGTCGTCGGCGACGGCACCCACCCGGTAGGCGATGGCGCCCGCGTCCCGGGCGGCCGCGGTCAGGGCGAAGCTGTTGGAGTCGTAGATCTGGCCGTCGCCGAGCTGCTCGTCGGGCTGGACGAGTTCGCTGCCGGTGGACATCACCACCACGCGCGGGCGCGGGCGCACCAGGACCGTGCCGCGGCCGATCGCGGCGAGCAGTGCGATCTGCGGCGGCCCGAGGACCGTGCCGGCCCGCAGGGCGCGCTCGCCCGCCTCCACGTCGCTGCCCTTCGCGCGCACGTGCGCGCGCGCCTCGGCCGGCCGGTACACGCGTACGTGCCCGTCGGCGCCCTCGGGGGCGAGGCTGCGGGCGCGCATCGTGCTCACCGGGCCCTCGCCGAGCCCCCCGTCGGTCCACTCGACGGGGACGACCGCCTCGGCGCCGGGCGGCAGCGGGGCACCGGTCATGATCCGCGCCGCCTGTCCCGGTCCCACCCGGAGCAGGCCGGCCGCGCCCGCCGCGACGTCCCCGACGACCTCCAGGACGGCCGGGAACTCCTCGCTCGCACCCGAGACGTCCGTGACCCGTACCGCGTAGCCGTCCATGGAGCTGTTGTCGAACGGCGGCAGCGAGAGCGGCACCGTGACGTCGTCGACCAGGACACAGCCCTGGGCGTCGAGCAGTTGCAGCTCGATGGGTTCCAGGGGGCGGACGGTGGTGAGGATGTCCTCCAGGTGCTCGTCCACCGACCACAGGTGGTCCGGGCCGGCGGTGCGGGGCTCGGCGCTGCTCAACGTCGTTACATCTCCTCGGCTACGTACCGCTGAAGCCAGGCCCTGAAGTCCGGGCCCAGGTCCTCACGTTCGCACGCGAGTCTGACAATGGCACGCAGATAGTCGCCACGGTCCCCGGTGTCGTAGCGGCGGCCCTTGAAGACGACGCCGTGCACCGGGCCGCCGGCCCGCTGCTCGTCGGTGGTCGCCGACGCGTGCGCCTCGGCCAGGTGCTGAAGGGCGTCGGTGAGCTGGATCTCACCGCCGCGGCCGGGCTCGGTCTTGCGGAGTATGCCGAAGATGTGCGGGTCGAGGACGTAACGGCCGATGACCGCGTAGTTGGAGGGGGCCTGCGCCGCGTCCGGCTTCTCGACCAGGCCGGTCACCTGGACGACGTCGCCGTCCTCGGTGGCCTCCACGGCCGCGCAGCCGTAGAGGTGGATCTGCTCGGGCGTGACCTCCATGAGGGCGATCACACTGCCGCCGTAGGTCTCCTGCACCTCGATCATCCGCTGGAGCAGCGGGTCGCGCGGGTCGATCAGGTCGTCGCCGAGCAGGACGGCGAAGGGCTCGCTGCCCACGTGCGGGGCCGCGCACAGCACCGCATGACCCAGGCCCCTGGGGTCGCCCTGGCGGACGTAGTGGATCGACGCGAGGTCACTGGACTCCTGCACCTTGGCGAGCCGCTCGCCGTCGCCCTTCTTCTCCAGGGCCGACTCCAGCTCGTAGTTGCGGTCGAAGTGGTCCTCCAGCGGCCGCTTGTTCCGGCCGGTCACCATGAGGACGTCGTCGAGGCCCGCGGAGACGGCCTCCTCGACCACGTACTGGATCGCCGGCTTGTCGACGACCGGCAGCATCTCCTTGGGAGTGGCCTTGGTGGCCGGCAGGAACCGGGTACCAAGACCTGCCGCGGGAATGACAGCCTTGCTGATCCTGGGGTGCGCCTGTGTCATGGCCGCAACCTTATCCGCTGCCTTTGCGCGGAATCTGCCTCTCCGGTTAATTGACTCTCATATGAGCAGATATACCGGCTTAAGGAAGGGTACGGAAGGATCAGTGAGCGACACCGGACACGGCGCCGAGCCTGCCAAGCGCACCTTGCGGCGAGAAATCCTCACGGTGAGGAAGACATTGACCGTGGATGAAGTGCGGGAGGCGGCGCACGCGCTGGCGGAGCGCGCCCTGGAGCTGCCCGAGCTGACGCGGGCGCGCACGATCGCCGCGTACGTCTCCGTGGGCACCGAACCGGGAACCCCTCCGCTCCTCGACGCGCTGCGCGCGCGGGGCGCGCGCGTGCTGCTGCCCGCGCTGCTGCCCGACAACGACCTGGACTGGGGCGCGTACACCGGCGAGGGCTCCCTCGCGCGCGTGCAGCACGGCGGGAGGATGGCGCTGTTCGAGCCGGCCGGGGAGCGTCTCGGCCCGGACGCCGTGGCGACCGCCGACGTGGTCCTGCTGCCCGGCCTCGCCGTCGACGCGCGCGGGATGCGCCTGGGGCGCGGCGGAGGGTCCTACGACCGCGTCCTGGCCCGTCTGGAGGCGGCGCGGGCGCACCCCGCCCTCGTGGTCCTGCTGTACGACACGGAAGTCGTCGAGCACGTCCCCGAGGAGCCCCACGACCGCCCGGTGCAGGCCGTGGTGACACCTTCGGCGGTACGCCGCTTCACCTGACGCGCACGGCTTCCGGCACGGCCGGCACTGCTCGGGTACGGCGAAGGCCCTCCACGCGCGCGTGGAGGGCCTTCGCCGCCGTTGTGGCCTCAGCGGCTCACGGCTTGAGCACCAGCGTGTCGCTCGTGCTCTTGTCGACCGCGTTCGGCGAGAAGGACCACGAGAGCAGCTCGCCCTTGGCCCACTTGTCCGTCTGGTCGGTGTAGTGGGCGCTGAAGGCGTGCCCGGAGGCGCCGGTGAGGTTGATCCACTTGGACTTGTCGAGGTCGTCGAGGTTGACCACCATCCGCATGGACGGCACCCACACCACGCCGTAGCCGCCGGCGGCGTTCCAGCCGGAGGCGTTGACCGCGGCCTCGCCGCCGCTCAGCTTCCAGGGCCCGCGGTTGAGGACGTACTTCAGGACGCCGGGTCCCTCGGTGCCCAGGGTCTGGTTCTTCAGGAACAGGCGGTGCAGCCGGCCCCAGCTCCAGGTGTCGATGTCCTTGCCGAGCTTGGCGGTCAGCTCCCAGCGGGCGTCGATCATGGCGCGCTCGAACAGCTCGTCGCGGTTGTCCGCCTTGGGCCGGGTGCCCGACGCCGGGGTCTTCCACCAGTCGCTGTCCGGGCTCTCGACGAGCCCCCGGACCACCTCGAACCAGCGGTCGCCGCCGTCCGGCTGCGCCTGGTCGGCGTCGCGCTGACCGCACTCGCGGACCTTCTGGTTCTCGTCGGCCGGGCCCGTGTTGCCGGCCGGCTCCACCCACAGGCACTGGCCCTTGACCCGCAGCTCCTTGGGGAGCTTGTTGCCGAAGGCCAGCTTGAGGATGTTGCGCCAGACGGCGTTGAAGTACGCGGCGGCGGCCGAGTCGGCGTCCTGCGTGCGGTCCCAGCCCTCCAGCAGCTTCTGCGCCTCGCGGACGTCCTTGTCGCCGATGTCGATGTTCAGCAGCTTGGGCACCAGCAGCTTGGCGATCGCGCTGCTGTTGTCCATCTGCATCTGACGCATGTCGTCGGTGGAGATCTTGCCGCCGCCGTCGATCTTCTGCTGGATCAGGTCGGTGATCCGCCGGCTGCGGGTGCCGTAGCCCCAGTCCGTGGTGAGCGTGTACGGGTAGGACTTCGGGTCGACGACGGCCTGGTTGGCGGTGACGATGTAGCCGCGCTTGGGGTTGTACTCGTAGGGCAGTTCCTGCGGCTTGATGTAGCCGGTCCAGTCGTAGCCGGAGTCCCAGCCCGGCGACGGGACGGAGCCGTCGTCGTTCTTCGCGCGCGTGGGGATGCGGCCGGGCAGCGTGTAGCCGATGTTGCCCTTGGTGTCGGCGTAGATCAGGTTCTGCGAGGGCACGTCGAACAGCTCCGCGGCCGACCGGAAGGAGTCCCAGTCCTTCGCGCTGTTCATGGCGAAGACGGCGTCCATGCTGGTACCCGGCTCCAGCGCGGTCCACTTCAGGGCGATCGCGTAACCGTCGCCCCGGTCGGGCGCCGCGGTGGTGACCGTCGCCTTCTTGCCGACCGCCATCAGTTCGTCGGAGCGGTCGGACAGCAGGGGCATTCCGTCGCTGGTCTCGCGCACGACGATCGTCTTGGACGTGCCGCCGGCGACCTTGATGGTCTCCTCGCGGGTCCGGAACGGCACCGTCTTGTTGTCGCGCAGGTAGCCGTCGCCGCTGAGCTTCTCCAGGTAAAGGTCGGTGACGTCGACACCGGAGTTGGTCATGCCCCAGGCGATGTCCTGGTTGTGGCCGATGATCACACCGGGCATGCCCGCGAAGGTGTAGCCGGTGACGTCGTACGGGCACGCCTTGGAGAGTTCGCGGCAGTGCAGGCCCATCTGGTACCAGACCGAGGGCAGCGAGGCCGACAGGTGCGGGTCGTTGGCGAGCAGCGGCTTGCCGGTGATCGTGTACCGCCCGGAGACGACCCAGGAGTTGGAGCCGATGCCGTTGCCGTTGACGCCGACGGCCGTCGGAAGGCCGTCCAGGACGTCGTGGAGGCCCATCAGCTGGCTCTGCACACCGGAGGTGCCGCTCGCGTCCGTCGCGGTGCCGGTGCCGCCGCCCGCGCCCGTCGAGTCGGCCGTACCGGTGCCGGTGCCGATTCCGGTCGAGGTGCCGGTGCCGGTCGAGGTGCCGGTGCCGGTGCCGGTCGAGGTGCCGCCGCTCGTGTCCGTCGTGCCGCCGCTCGCTTCGAACGCCTGGGTGAGCGCGTTGTACTGGCCCTCGCTGACGATCGGCTTGTTCCGGCTGTACGGGTAGTCCGGGTAGAGGTCCTTGATCTGCTTCGGGCCGAGGCGGCTGGTCATCAGCGCCCGGTCGATCTCGTCCTGCATGTTGCCGCGCAGGTCCCAGGCCATCGCCTTCAGCCAGGCGACCGAGTCGACCGGAGTCCACTGCCCGGGCTTGTAGTCGTTGGCGAGGCCCAGGGCCGCGTACTCCAGGGAGATGTCCTTGGCTTCCCGGCCCTTGAGGTAGGCGTTGACTCCCTGGGAGTACGCCTGGAGGTACTTCTTGGTGGAGGCCGACAGCGTCTTGTCGTACTCCTGCCGGGCGACCCGGTCCCAGCCCAGAGTGCGCAGGAACTCGTCGTTCTTGATCTGCCCCTTGCCGAACATCTCCGACAGGCGCCCGGACGTCATGTGCCGGCGCACGTCCATCTCGTAGAACCGGTCCTGCGCCTGCACGAAGCCCTGCGCCATGAACAGGTCCTCCGAACTGGAGGCGTAGATCTGCGGAATGCCGTTTCCGTCCCGTTTGACGTCGACGGGTCCCGACAGGCCCTGCAGCGTGATGGTGCCCTTGGTCTGCGGGAAGGAGGCGCGCACGGTACTGACGGACCAGTAGGCGCCGTAGGCGGTGCCTCCGATGAGAGCCAGGACCAGGACAAGCGCGACCAAGCGGGCTTTTCGCCCCTTCTTCCTGCCGGACTTGCCGGCCTTGTCACCCGTTGAGGCGGTGGTGTTCGGGGGCATCGCTGTCCTTGCTGTCCTAACGCGAGCGGCAGGTCGGGCTGTGACTTCGAATGAGCGCTGGAGCAACCATAGGCGCAGGGCCCGGTAGCACTTGACGCGGAGTCGGGTCCAGCGGCGGCGAGACGTCTCCATCTCGTCACGGGACGCGTCAAGAAAGCGTCAAGAGTTAGGTAAGGTAACGAAGTAAACCGGGAACTCGCGGAAGGAACCGCTGCTGACTGTTCACCACCTCAACCAGCTCCTGCTCGCCTGCTCGGTCGTCCTGCTCGTCGCGGTCGCCGCGGTTCGGATCTCCTCGCGCAGCGGGCTCCCCAGCCTGCTCGTCTACCTGGGGATAGGCGTCGTCATGGGCTCGGACGGCCTCGGCGGCATCCACTTCACCAACGCCGAACTGACCCAGGTCATCGGCTACGCGGCCCTCGTCGTGATCCTCGCCGAGGGCGGTCTCGGCACGAAGTGGAAAGAGATCAAGCCGGTCCTTCCGGCCGCCGCCACCCTGGCAGTGGTCGGCGTCGCCGTGAGTGTCGGCGTCACAGCGGCCGCCGCCCACTACCTCGCCGGCCTGGGGTGGAGTCAGGCGCTCATCATCGGCGCGGTGGTGTCCTCCACGGACGCGGCGGCCGTCTTCTCGGTGCTGCGCAAGATCCCCCTTCCCGCGCGCGTGACGGGCACGCTGGAGGCCGAGTCCGGCTTCAACGACGCCCCGGTGGTCATCCTGGTCGTCGCCTTCTCCACCGCGGGACCGATCGAGCACTGGTACGTCCTGGTGGGCGAGATAGCCCTGGAGCTGGCCATCGGCGCGGTCATCGGCCTGGCGGTCGGCTGGCTCGGTTCCTGGGGCCTGCGGCATGTGGCCCTGCCCGCCTCCGGCCTCTACCCGATCGCCGTCATGGCGATCGCGGTCACGGCGTACGCCGCCGGCGCGCTGGCCCACGGCAGCGGCTTCCTCGCCGTCTACCTCGCGTCGATGGTGCTCGGCAACGCCAAGCTGCCGCACTGGCCCGCCACCCGCGGCTTCGCCGAAGGGCTCGGCTGGATCGCCCAGATCGGCATGTTCGTCATGCTCGGTCTGCTGGTCACCCCGCACGAGCTGCTCGACGACGTCTGGCCCGCCCTCGTCATCGGCCTGGTGCTGACCATGGTCGCGCGCCCGCTGGGCGTGGTGGCCAGCCTGCTGCCGTTCCGGGTGCCGTGGCAGGAGCAGGCCCTGATGTCCTGGGCCGGACTGCGTGGCGCCGTGCCCGTCATCCTGGCGACGATCCCCATGGTGAACGGGGTCGACGCCACCCACCGCATCTTCAACATCGTCTTCGTCCTGGTCGTCGTCTACACCCTCGTACAGGGGCCGACCCTGCCCTGGCTCGCCCGCAAGCTGCGGCTGGGCTCCGGCGAGGAGGCCGCCGACCTCGGAATCGAGTCGGCACCCCTGGAACGGCTGCGCGGCCACCTGCTGTCCGTCGCCATCCCCGCCGGGTCCCGGATGCACGGCGTCGAGATCAACGAGCTGCGGCTGCCGTCCGGGTCCGCGGTCACCCTGGTGGTCCGCGAGGGCAAGTCGTTCGTACCGCTGCCGACCACCACCCTGCGGCGCGGCGACGAACTCCTCGTGGTCGCCACCGACCCGGTCCGGGAGGCGGCCGAACAGCGCCTGCGCGCGGTCGGCCGGGGCGGCAAGCTGGCCGGATGGCTGGGCGCCGACGGAGCGGGGGCGGGCAGCCGAGGCTGAAGGGGGGACCCCGCGCCCCTGTACGATGAGGGCGCACCCTGATCGAACCAACTCTGCCTGACGCAGAGCTGGCGCGACCGTATGGCGGCCGGGTAGTCCCCCGCAGTGGGCGCCGGTATCTACCGCAGTCCGCGCAAGAGGACAGCTCTCGGCGCGCCCGCACGCCCGGGCCCGCGCTACCAGGCGGCAGAAAGGCACGGGCCGTGGGATCCACGGTCACCAGCTCCGAACCGGCGCCGACCGCGACGGCATCCTCCCGCCCTGGATACGGGCAGCTGCTGCGCACCCGCGGCGCCTGGACGTTCCTGCTCCCCGGTTTCGCCGCGCGCCAGCCGTTCGCGATGCTCACCATCTCCATCGTGCTGCTGGTGCAGCACACCACCGGCTCCTACGGCGCGGCCGGCGCCACCGCGGCCGTCACCGGCGTCTCCATGGCGCTGTTCGCGCCCTACAGCGGACGCCTCGCCGACCGCTACGGACAGCGTGTGGTACTGGTCCCCGGCGTTCTGGCGCACACCCTCGCGGGGCTGACGCTGACCGTGCTCGCCCTGGCGCACGCCCCCCTGTGGGCGCTGTTCGCGGCGGCCGTGCCGACCGGCGCCTCGGTGCCGCAGGTCGGCCCGATGGTGCGCGCCCGCTGGGGCGTCACGCTCAAGGACTCGCCGCTGATGACCACCGCGGCCGCCTTCGAGTCCGTCACCGACGAGCTGACGTTCGTCGTCGGCCCCCTCCTGGCCACCGCGTTGTGCACGACTGTCGCCCCGGCCGCCGGACTGGTCACGGAGGCCGCGCTGACCCTGGTCGGCGGTCTGCTGTTCGCCGCGCAGAAGCGCACCCAGCCGCCCGTCACCGGCGATGGGCACGCGCGCGTGGAGCACACCTCCGCCCTGCGCGTCCCCGGGGTGCGGGTGCTGATCGCGACCTTCCTCGGCATCGGCTCGGTCTTCGGCGGCATGCAGGTCTCACTGGCCGCGTTCACCGAGTCGATCGGCGAGCCCGGACTCAACGGCGTGCTGTACGGAACCTTCGCCGCGGGCAACATGCTCTCCGGCGTCGTCTGCGGCGCGATCGCCTGGAAGGCCGCCCCGCAGCACCGTCTCCTCGTCGGCTACACCGCCCTGGCGCTGGCCGCGTCCGCGCTGTGGACCGCGCACTCGGTGCCGCTCCTGGCTGCGCTCGGCCTCCTGGTCGGCATGTGCATCGCACCCGCCCTGATCACCGGCTACACCCTGGTGGAGAGCCTGGTCCCGGCCGGCGCCCGCACCGAGGCCTTCACCTGGCTCACGGGCGCGGTCGCGCTCGGCCAGGCGGCGGCGGTCACCGTCGCCGGGCAGCTGGAGGACCGCCTGTGGGGCGGCGCCGGCTTCCTGGTGCCGATGACCGGCACGGTGCTCGCCCTTCTCGCCCTGATCGCCCTCAGGTCGCGGCTCGCGGCCCGGTCGCAGGGCCGCACGGTCGCACGTGGCGTCGGTCACCGCGCTCACGTCACAGTGGACTGATCCTCGGGAATACGTCACTATGGACCGTCGTTAGCACTCATCGAGTGAGAGTGCCAGGAGGAAGACAGTGCCCACCTATCAGTACCAGTGCACCGAGTGCGGCGAGGGCCTCGAGGCGGTGCAGAAGTTCACCGACGACGCGCTCACCGAGTGCCCCGGTTGCGGTGGCCGCCTGAAGAAGGTGTTCTCCGCGGTCGGCATTGTCTTCAAGGGATCCGGCTTCTACCGCAACGACAGCCGCGGCTCCTCGTCGAGCAGCAGCCCGGCGTCGTCGTCGAAGTCGTCGAGCCCGTCTTCTTCGGGTTCCTCGTCCTCCTCGTCCGGGTCGTCCTCCTCGTCGGGGTCGTCCTCGACGTCCACGAGCTCGGCCGGCAGCTCCGCCGCCTGACGTCTTCCTTCCGGGACCCCGCCGTCGTGGGACGGTGGGGTCCTCGGCGTGTGCGCGGGCGCTAGTGTGCTGGTCATGGCGAACGCAGAGATCGGTGTCATCGGCGGTTCCGGCTTCTACTCGTTCCTCGACGACGTGACCGAGGTCCGGGTGGACACGCCGTACGGGGCACCCAGCGACTCCCTCTTCCTCGGTGAGGTCGCCGGCCGGCGGGTCGCCTTCCTGCCCCGGCACGGCCGGGGCCACCATCTCCCGCCGCACCGCATCAACTACCGGGCCAACCTGTGGGCGCTGCGCTCCATGGGCGTGCGCCAGGTGCTCGGGCCCTGCGCGGTGGGCGGGCTGCGCCCCGAGTACGGGCCGGGCACGCTGCTCGTGCCCGACCAGTTCGTCGACCGTACGAAGTCCCGCGCGCAGACCTACTTCGACGGGCTGCCGCGGCCCGACGGCACGGTGCCGAACGTCGTGCACGTCTCGGTGGCCGACCCCTACTGCCCGGTGGGCCGGACGGCCGCGCTGAAGGCGGCGCGCGGGCGGGACTGGGACGCGGTGGACGGCGGCACCCTCGTCGTGGTGGAGGGGCCCCGCTTCTCGACCCGGGCCGAGTCGTTGTGGCACCAGGCGCAGGGCTGGTCGGTGGTGGGCATGACCGGCCACCCCGAGGCGGCGCTCGCCCGTGAACTGGAGCTCTGCTACACCTCGCTGACGCTGGTCACCGACCTGGATGCGGGCGCGGAGACCGGCGAGGGCGTCTCGCACGAGGAGGTGCTGCGGGTGTTCGGGGCCAACGTGGAACGGCTGCGGGGCGTTCTGTTCGACGCGGTGGCCGCGCTGCCCACGACCGAGCAGCGGGACTGTCCGTGCGCCGGTGCGTTGGGCGGGATGGACCCGGGGTTCGCGCTGCCGTAACGGGGCGGAATTGCTCCTTCGGGCGAGGGAGTTGTCCACAACCGGCGGGTAGCACACGGGCTCCGGCGGGCGGCGGCGCGATGCCTCATCGTGGGCGTGGCAAGCCGAAATCCCCGTCGCTGGTGGTGGTCCGCATGTCCCTGCCGTCTCCGTCCTCTCCGTCTCCGTCCTGGCCGTTGCCGTCTTCACCGGTGCCGTCTCCTCCGGTGCCGCCCTCTCCCTTGCCCCCCTCGTCCCTGCCTTCCTCGCCGCTGCCCTGCCCTTTGCCAGGCCCCTCTGCTTCCTCGGCTGCTTCCTCGGCGCCGCTCACGCGTTCCTCTCCGTACGCGACCGGTACGGAAGCCCCGGCCACGTGTGAGGTGCCGCACTTCGCGCCGGTTCGTGTGCGCGGCGGGCGGTACGGGCTGCGTCGGCTCGTACGGCACCGGGGGCGCGCGGTGGCGGCCGGGCTCGCCGTGACCGCGGCCGCGCTCGTGGCGGCGGGCCCGCGGGATGCCCCGGACCCGCCTCGCGGCGGACCGAACCGTGGACAGCCGGCTCCGGCCGACGGAGCCGGTCAGGCCGCCGAGCGCCGCGGCGCGGACGAGGTGCGCACGGTGATCGCGCCCGTGCGCATCGCGGACGCGGCCACGGTCCGGCTGCTGCGCCCCGGCGACCGGGTCGACGTGATCGCCGCTGAGGACCCGGCCACGGGCGGGCAGGCCCGGGTGGTCGCACACGGGGCCCGGGTGGCCAAGGTCCCGGAGCCCGTGGACGACGCGGCCGGGGGCGGGGCGCTGGTCGCGCTGTCGGTACCGCGCTCCACTGCGGCGGGGCTGGCCGGGGCGAGCGCGACGGCCAGGCTGGCGGTGACCCTGTGGTGAGCCGTAGGTTGCGGAGCTGTTTGTTCCGCACGTCGCAGTTGCATGTCCAAGGAGGGGCCCCAGGTGAGCGACAAGAAGGACCCGAGTGTCTGGCAGGGCTTCAAAGCCTTCCTGATGCGCGGGAACGTCGTCGATCTGGCAGTAGCGGTGGTCGTCGGCGCCGCCTTCACCAACATCGTCAACGCGGTGGTGAAGGGTGTGATCAGTCCGGTCATCGGAGCGATCGGCACCAAGAACCTCGACCATTACGACTCGTGCCTGAGCGCCACCTGCAAGGGCGATCAGGGCATCCAGATCATGTGGGGTTCGGTCCTCGGGGCCGCTCTCCAGTTCCTGATCACCGCCGCGGTGGTCTACTTCCTGATGCTCCTCCCCATGGCGAAGTTCCTGGCCCGCCAGGAGGCGCGGAAGAAGGCCAGGGAGGTTACCGAGGAGGTCGTGGAGATGACCGAGCTGGAGGTGCTCAAGGAGATCCGCGACGAGCTGGTCGCCCGGCGCCGCTCCGGATACGGCGAGCGGTAGCGTCCGCGGTCCGGCGGGCCCGCGCGCCTCAGAGGTGGTGGGGAGGCTTCTCGTCCAGGAAGCGCTTGAGGTCGGCGGCGGCGTCGCCTTCCGTGCGCTCGCCCCACCCGCGGTCGGTGTCGTCCGTGGACTGCTGATTCAGCGGGTCGTCGAAGATCAGCGCGGTCTTCGGGTCACGGGGTTCGGGGGCGGGTTCGGGGGCGGTACTCATGCCTCAAGGGTACGGTCCGCGGCAGGCGGCGTGACGTTGCACGCCGTTCCTCCGAAGAGGCCCGTGACTGCGCCTCGCCCGGGAGACTGGCTCCCATGACAGTGGACGCTCTGACGGACGTCGAAGGCGTGCGGGTGGGACATGCGACGCGCACGGGCGGCGGTTGGCTCACCGGCACGACGGTCGTGCTCGCGCCGGAGGGCGGCGCCGTCGCCGCCGTGGAGGTGCGCGGCGGCGGCCCCGGAACCAAGGAGACCGACGCCCTCGATCCGCGCAACCTGGTGCGGACGGTGGAGGCGGTCGTCCTGACCGGCGGCAGCGCCTACGGGCTGGACGCCGCCTCGGGGGTGATGGCCTGGCTGGAGGAGCGGGGGCGCGGGGTCAGGGTCGGCCCGGACCCTTCGCACGTCGTACCGGTCGTACCCGCCGCCTGCGTGTTCGACCTGGGCCGCGGCGGTGACTTCCGGGCCCGGCCGGACGCGGCCACCGGGCGCGCCGCGGTCGAGGCCGCGGCGGCGAGCGAGGCCGGCGGGCGCGTGCCAGAGGGGTGCGTGGGCGCCGGGACCGGAGCGGCCGTGGGACCGCTCAAGGGAGGAGTCGGCACGGCGAGCACGGTGCTCGACTCAGGCATCACGGTGGCCGCGCTCGCGGTGGCCAACGCGGTGGGGTCGGCGGTCGATCCGGAAACGGGGGTGCTGTACGGGGAGTTGTTCCAGGGACCGGTGCACTACCCCGACGCGCGGGTGCACGAGGCCGCGCGGCGGCGCCTCGCCGAGGCCGCCGCGAGGAACGCGCCACCCCCGCTGAACACCACCCTGGCGGTGGTCGCCACCGACGCGGACCTGACCAAGGCGCAGGCGCAGAAGCTGGCCGGCACGGCGCACGACGGCATCGCGCGCGCCGTACGTCCGGTGCACCTGCTCAACGACGGCGACACGGTGTTCGCGCTGGCCACCGGGGCGCGTCCGCTCGACCCCGGCTGCCCGCTCGCCCTGAACGAGATCCTCGCGGCGGGCGCGGACCAGGTGACCCGCGCGATCGTCCGCGCGGTACGGGCGGCCGAGGCGGTGACCGGACCGGGCGGGGACTGGCCGGCCTACGAGGAGCTGTACGGCGCCCGTTGACCTCCGGCACCGCCCTCTGGCCGACCCCTGCTTCACAACACCCTGTTGACCAGCGGATTTTGACGGAACGACGGCTCACACGGGAACTTCTCGCGCGGGCCGGCCGTTTTCCCCGTGGACGTTTTCTCGGTTCGCGGACATGATGCTCGACCGAGGGGCTACGGTATGCACCCACAAGGTGACATGCAGCAACGCCGGGAGAAACCTTGAGCGTTCCGTACGAGACGACTGCGTACGAGCCACGCGAGTCGCCCGGGTCTCCGGAGGAGCACCTCGCGCGACTGCTCGGCCGCGCCCTGAACTCCTTCGAATTACCCGACGAGACCATACGGCGGCTCGACTGCGCCCTGGCCTACGACGGTTCGCTGCACTCGGCGCACCACAGCGCCGGACTGCACCGGGAGACCTACCGGCACACCTGGCTGCTCGCCGACGGCTCGGCGCTCACCCTCTGGGAGCTGGTGCACAACACCGCGCCGGGCAGCGAGGTGCAGCACGAGGTGTACGACGACGAGGAGGAGTTGAGCACCGCCACGGCACGGCTGCCGCTCCCGTCGGACGCGCCGGAGTTCGAGCTGCCGGTACTGGTCCAGCTCTCGCCGCCGCCCCAGGCACGGCACGCGTACGCGTCCGACGACTCCGCCGACCACGCACGCCGTCTGCTGCGGCGCGCGGAGAACGCCGACCGGCCGGGCGCGGATGTCGCGTCCCTGCTGGCGACGGCGTCCGGTCACCGGATCACCCAGGCCTTCGGCCGCCCCTGCCGCGCGGGCCGCGCCGGGCTGTGCTTCTCGCTCTACGAGCACGCGTTCCTGCTGGACGACGGCGTGGAGATCTCGCTCTGGGAGGTCGAGCACACGGCGACCCCGGACGGTCGCCACATGTGCGAGGTGTACGTGACGGAGGACGCGGCCCGCGGCGCGATGGAACGGCGCGCGGCTCAGATGTCCTAGACCTCGTCGGCCGGTGCCGATGGGTACGGCGTGGAAGCGACCGCCGCCCGCTCTGCCGGAGTGAGCCTCAGCGGCCGTTGCCGAGCCGACGTACCAGGCCCGCGAAGGCGTCCTTCTCCTCCGGGGTCAGTTCCACGAACTCCCGGCCGGGTCCCGCCCCGCGCTGGAGCGGGAGGCCCGACAGCCTCGGGGTGGACTGCTGTCGAGCGGTCTCGAGGCGGATGCCGCGCCGGATGCGGGCGAGGCCGATCAGGCAGGCGACGGTCAGTGCGGCGGGGACGGCCACACCTATCCACATCAGGGTCGAGACATGCTGAGGCATGTGCTCAGTAGACACCACGGTCCGGGACTTTGGCCCCGGACCGTGACGTATCTCGCAGGTGCCGTGAACAACTCACAGCACACCAAAGGGACAAGGGGACAGGAGGGGACTGTTCAGGCCGCCACCGGCTGCTTCCGGTCGGCGGGCTCGGCCGGCGCGCCCTCGCCTGCCTCGACGGCCGTCACGCCCTGCACCGGCTTGCGCAGGGTCTTCAGGGCGACCACCAGGGCGGTGGTCACGCACACGCCCGCCGCGATGGCGATCAGGTAGAGGAACGGGTTGCCGATCAGCGGGACCACGAAGATGCCGCCGTGCGGAGCACGGAGCGTGGCACCGAAGACCATCGACAGGGCACCGGTGAGCGCGCCGCCGACCATCGACGACGGGATGACGCGCAGCGGGTCGGCCGCCGCGAACGGGATGGCCCCCTCGGAGATGAAGGAGGCGCCCAGGACCCAGGCGGCCTTGCCGTTCTCCCGCTCGGTGTGGGTGAACAGCTTGCCGCGCACGGTCGTGGCCAGGGCCATCGCCAGCGGCGGGACCATGCCGGCCGCCATCACCGCGGCCATGATCTTCATCGCGGAGTCGCTGGGGTCGGAGACCGCGATACCGGCGGTGGCGAAGGTGTAGGCGACCTTGTTGACCGGACCGCCGAGGTCGAAGCACATCATCAGGCCGAGCAGTGCGCCGAGCAGGACGGCGTTGGTGCCGGTCAGTCCGTTCAGCCAGTCGGTCATGCCCTTCTGCGCGGTGGCGATGGGCTTGCCGATGACCACGAACATCAGGAACCCGACGACCGCCGAGGAGATCAGCGGAATCACCACCACCGGCATGATGCCGCGCAATGCCGCCGGAATGCGCACCTTCTGGATCGCCATCACCACACCACCGGCGATCAGACCGGCCGCCAGACCGCCGAGGAATCCGGCGTTGATGGTGAGTGCGATCGAGCCGCCGACGAAGCCGGGGACGAGTCCGGGGCGGTCCGCCATGCCGTAGGCGATGTAGCCGGCCAGCACCGGGACGAGGAAGGCGAAGGCCACACCGCCGATCTGGAACAGCAGGGCGGCCCAGCTGTCGGCCTGGGTCCAGACGAAGTGGTCCATCACCGACGGCGCCTTGTTGATCTTGTAGCCGCCGATCGCGAACCCGAGGGCGATCAGCAGACCACCCGCGGCGACGAAGGGAACCATGTAACTGACGCCGGACATGAGCCACTTGCGCAGCTTCGTGCCGTAGCCCTCGCCCGTTTCGCCGGCCCGCTCGACCGGCGTGCCGCCCGGCGCGGGCGCCGCGCTCACCTCACCGCGCGCGGCCTTGCCGCGGACCTCGGTGATCAGTTCGCCGGGCCGGTTGATACCCGCCTTCACTCCGACGTCGACGACCGGCTTCCCGGCGAAGCGGTCCTTGTCGCGTACGGGGACGTCGTGGGCGAAGATCACGCCGTCCGCCGCCGCGATCACCGCCGGGTCGAGCCGGGTGAAGCCCGCCGAACCCTGGGTCTCGACGACGACCTCGACGCCCGCCTCACGGCCGGCGTTCTCCAGCGACTCGGCCGCCATGTAGGTGTGCGCGATACCGGTGGGGCACGAGGTGACGGCGACGATCCGGAACGGACGCTCGCCCTCGCTGCTCGCGTCCTCGCCGCTCGCCCCCGTGGCGCTCGCATCCGTGGCGCTCGCATCCGTGGCGCTCGCCCCCGTGGCGCTCGCATCCGTGGCGCTCGCGTCCGTGGCGCTCGCGTCCGTGGCGCTCGCGTCCGGCGCCGGGGCCGTGCCGCCCGCCACGGCGCCGGAGGAGGCCGCCCCCGGCGTCGCGGCGGTGTCTTCGGGAGCGTCCTGCGCCTCGGTGGAGGCGCCTTCGGCGGTCGCGGCGATGCCCTCGGCCCCCTCGGTGTCCGCGACGGTGCCCTCGGCCCCTGCCGTGGCCTCGCCCGGAGTCTCGTCCCCGCGGATGAGCGCGGCGGCGGCCGCCGCGTTGTCCACCGATCGCAGCGCGGAGGTGAACTCGCTGTTCATCAGCTGCCGGGCCAGCGACGACAGGATCTTCAGGTGGGCGTCGTCGGCGCCGGACGGGGCCGCGATCAGGAAGATCAGGTCGGCGGGGCCGTCCGCCGCGCCGAAGTCGATCCCGGCCGCGCTGCGCCCGAAGGCGAGCGTCGGCTCGACGACGTGCTCGCTGCGGCAGTGCGGGATACCGATGCCACCGTCGAGGCCGGTCGGCATCTGCGCCTCGCGGGCGGCCACATCGGCGAGGAAGCCATCCAGGTCGGTCACCCGGCCCAGGGCGACCATCCGTTCGGCGAGGGAGCGCGCCGCCGCTTGCTTGGTGTCGGCGGACAGGTCGAGGTCGACCAGGTCCGCGGTGATCATGTCGCTCATCGCGGGCTCCTTAGCGCGCGTATCGCCCGGTCAGTGGGGTGGGCGGGGGTGGGGACGGGGGCAGTGCGGGGAGAGTCGGAAGCGGTACGGGTCGGCGGAGGCGTCGTACGGCACCGGGTGCGGGGGGTGCGGGGGGTCATGTCACCGGCTCCTTCAGCGCGCGGTCCACCGGCACGTCCGCCGTGACCGTCACCGCCGCCGGGTCCAGGTCGGCGGGTGTCGGCATCAGGCTGCCCGGCAGCTGGACGGCGGCCGCGCCGTGCGCGACGGCGAGGGCCAGGGCCTCCGGGCCGGTACCGCCGGCGATCAGGAACCCGGCGAGGGAGGAGTCGCCGGCGCCGACGTTGCTGCGGACGGCGTCCACGCGCGCGCTGCCGAACCAGGCGCCCGCCCCGTCCACGAGCAACTGCCCGTCGGCGCCCAGGCTCGCGAGCACGGTGCGCGCGCCGAGCCCGCGCAGCTCCTCGGCCGCCTTCACCGCGTCGCCGACCGTCGCCAGGGAGCGCCCGACGGCCTCGGCGAGCTCCGCCGCGTTGGGCTTGACCACATCGGGGCCCTCGCACAGCGCCGCCAGCAGGGCGGGCCCGGAGGTGTCCAGCGCGATGCGCACACCGGCCGCGTGCGCCCGCGCGACCAGATCGGCGTACCAGGACGGCGCGAGTCCGCGCGGCAGGCTGCCGCAGCAAGCGATCCAGTCCGCGCCGCGCGACTGCCGCCGGACGGTCTCCAGCAACGATTCCTGTTCCTCGGCGGAGAGTTCCGGACCCGGCGCGTTGATCTTCGTCAGGACGCCGTCGGCCTCCGCGAGCGCGATGTTCGAGCGGGTGGCCCCGGCGACCGGCACCGGTGCGACGTCGATGCCCTGCGCGTCGAGCAGATCCGCGACGAGGGCACCCGGGGCGCCGCCCAGGGGCAGGACGGCGACCGTGCGCCGGCCGGCGGCCGCGACGGCGCGCGAGACGTTCACGCCCTTGCCGCCCGGGTCCATGCGCTCGCCGGTGGCCCGGACGACCTGGCCGCGTTCGAGCGAGGGGACCTCGTAGGTGCGGTCCAGGGAGGGGTTGGGGGTGACGGTGACGATCATGCGCGTACTACTTCCGTGCCGCCGCGCTCGATGGCGGCCGCGTCCTCGGGACTCAATCCGCTGTCGGTGATCAGCAGGTCCACGTCGTTCAGGCCGCCGAAGCGGGCGAAGTGCTCCTGGCCGTGCTTGGCGGAGTCGGCGAGCAGCACCACACGGCGGGCGGCGGCGATCGCCGCGCGCTTCACCGCGGCCTCGGCGAGGTCGGGGGTGGTCAGACCGTGTTCGGCGGAGAAGCCGTTGGCGGCGACGAACAGCACGTCGGCGCGGATCTCGCCGTAGGCCCGCAGTGCCCAGGCGTCCACGGCGGCGCGGGTGCGGTTGCGCACCCGCCCTCCCACGAGGTGGAGCTGGAGACCGGGGTGGTCCGCGAGGCGGGCGGCGATCGGCAGGGAGTGCGTGACGACGGTGAGCGAGGCCTCCAGGGGCAGGGCGGCGGCCACACGGGCCACCGTCGTACCGGCGTCGAGGATCAGCGTGCCCCCGGCCGGCAGTTCGGCCAGGGCCGCCTTGGCGATGCGGTCCTTCTCGTCGGCGGCGGTGGACTCTCGCTCGGTGAGATCGGGCTCGAAGTCGAGACGGCCGGCCGGGATGGCGCCGCCGTGCACCCTGCGCAGCAGGCCCGCGCGGTCGAGGGCCTTCAGGTCGCGGCGGATCGTCTCCGCCGTCACCTGGAACTCCTCGGCGAGCGACACGACGTCCACACGGCCGCCGTCCCGGGCGAGCCGGAGGATCTCCTGCTGCCGCTCCGGTGCGTACATGTCCGTTCGCCTCCGACTGATGCCCGAACTTGTGGTTTCTCCCGGAGGCTACGCCTGAATGTCCAGGAAGTAAACAGGTTCGGGCATCAGACCGGGCATGAACGGACTTCCGGTTGTGTCCGGGTACGCCGATGGGGCCCGGCACCGCTCGGGTGCCGGGCCCCATTGGCCCTCTTTCGCGCAGGTCAGCCCACCAGCTCGCCCGACCGCGGCGTCACCACGGCCGGCTCCCCGGCCTCCTCCGCCCCGGCCTCCTCGGCGTCCTCCGCCTGCCGGCCCGGTCGCTTGGGCAGGGCCGACATCAGCACGAAGATGACGCCCAGCACCGCCGCCACCCACACCAGCGCGTGCTGGAAGGCGTTGACGAAGGCCGGGCCCACCTCGGCCGGGGCCAGGCGGTCGCCGATGACCCCGAAGAACACCACCGACACCAGGCCGAGTCCCAGCGCGTTGCCCATCTGCTGCACGGTGTTGATCAGCCCGGACGCCGAACCCGCGTGCTCACGCGGGACCTCCGAGAGCACCGCGTCGGTCAGCGGCGCCACGATCAGGCCCATGCCCACGCCCATCACGACCAGCGGGAGCGCCATCTGCCAGGGGGCGATGTGCAGGCCGTACCGCTCGGACTCCCAGATGTAGAGCAGGACACCGGCCGCCATCACCAGCGCACCGGCCTGGAGCACCTTGCGGCCGAAGCGCGGGACCAGCTTCTGCACCGACATCCCGGCCGCGGTGGACACGGCGATCGAGAACGGTACGCCCGTCAGGCCCGCCCGCAGCGGGCTCCAGCCCAGGCCGACCTGCATGTACAGCGTCCAGACCAGGAAGAACACGCCCAGCGCGACACCGAAGACGGTCTGCACCGCGATGCCCGCGGCGAAGCTCTTCACCCGGAACAACGACAGTTCGATGAGCGGCGAGCCGTCCCGCGCCGCCTTGCTCCGCTCGTAGGCCACCAGCGCCGCGAAGACCACCAGCGCGCCCGTCATCGAGACGTACCCCCACAGCGGCCAGCCCAGCTCGCGGCCCCGGGTCAGCGGGTAGAGCAGCATCAGCAGGCCCAGGGTGACCAGGGCGACCCCGACGAGGTCCAGCTTCAGGGCCCGAGGGGCCTTGGACTCGCTGATGAAACGGTTGCCGAGGACGAGGGCCAGGACGCCGACGGGCAGGTTGATCAGGAAGATCGGCCGCCATTCCAGCCCGAACAGGTTCCACTCGGTGAGCAACGCGCCGAGCAGCGGGCCGGAGACCGCGCCCAGGCCGACGATCGCGCCGAACAGGCCGAAGACCTTGCCGCGTTCGTGCGCCGGGAAGGTGGCGTGCACGATCGAGAGCACCTGCGGGACCATCATCGCGGCCATGGCGCCTTGCAGGAGACGGGCGGCGACCAGCATGTCGGGGTTCGCGGCGAAGCCGCACAGCGCGGAGGCGAGGGTGAAGCCGCCGATGCCGAGGAGGAACAGCCGCTTGCGGCCGTGGATGTCGCCGAGCCGGCCGCCGGTGATCAGACCGGCCGCGAAGGCGAGGGCGTACCCGGCGGTGATCCACTGGATCTGGCTGAAG
Organism: Streptomyces sp. NPDC001231; assembly: GCF_042896885.1. NCBI lineage: Bacteria > Bacillati > Actinomycetota > Actinomycetes > Kitasatosporales > Streptomycetaceae > Streptomyces > Streptomyces sp. NPDC001231. The sequence continues at coordinate 20,885 of NZ_JBIAXS010000014.1, read as the reverse complement.
GACGCGCCGGCGTCCTGCTGGATGGACGGAATCGCGATGTTGACGATCGTGACGTCCACGAGGTCCATGAAGGCCGCGGTCATCACGATCGCCAGCGCGAACCAGCGACGGCGGTCGGCGGTCGAGACCGGGTCCGGGCTGTCGGCAAGGGTTTCGGTGGAGGACATGACGCCAAACTAGGCAGGCATTAGGTCAGGTCGTGTCCTACTTCTGCGGCATTCTCGGATTCATGACGACGGACACTCCGGCCCGGCTCCTCCAGTTGCTCTCCCTCCTCCAGACGCCCCGGGAGTGGCCCGGCGGTGAACTCGCCGACCGGCTCGGGGTGTCCCGGCGCACGGTCCGGCGGGACATCGACCGGCTGCGTGAGCTCGGCTATCCGGTGCAGGCGACCAAGGGGGCCGACGGCGGCTACCGGCTGGTCGCGGGGAAGGCCATGCCGCCCCTCGTCCTCGACGACGAGGAGGCGGTGGCGATCGCGGTCGGGCTGCGCGCGGGGGCCGGGCACGCGATCGAGGGCGTCGACGAGGCGTCGGTACGGGCGCTGGCGAAGCTGGAACAGGTGCTGCCGACCCGGCTGCGGCACCGCGTCTCCACACTTCAGGCCGCGACGACTCCACTGACCAGCGGCGACGGGGCGAGCGTCGCGACGGAGACGCTCACGGTCATGGCCTCCGCGGTGGCGGGGTACGAGCGGCTGCGGTTCGCCTACCGGGCCGGCGACGGGGCCGTGTCGCGGCGGCTGACGGAGCCGTACCGGCTGGTGTCGACCGGCCGGCGCTGGTACCTCGTGGCGTACGACCTGGATCGCGCGGACTGGCGGACGTTCCGCGTCGACCGGGTGAGCGAGCCCTTCGCCACCGGTGCGCGGTTCGCTCCGCGGGAGCTGCCGACCGGGAGCGCGGCCGAGTACCTCCGGCAGTCGATGTACCGCAGGCAGGAGACCTACACGTTCACGGTGACCTTCGCCGATCCGGCCGAGGTGGTCGCGGCGCGGCTGCCCGGGTGGCTCGGCGCACCGGAGCCGCTCGACACGGGCGGCTGCCGGCTGCGGGCCACGGTCGGCGACCGGGTGGAGTGGCTCGCGGTGCGGCTGGCGATGCTGGGTTGCGAGTTCACGGTGAAGGAGCCCGATGAACTCGTGCAGTGCGTACGGCGGTTGGGGGCACGGCTGACGCGGGCCGGCGGGGGCGGCGGTCTCTCTCCGGCTCGTGCCCCGGGCGACTGAAGTGGAGCCGGGCTCCGGCGCCTCGGGGGGAGAGGCGCCGGAGCCCGGCTCTGGGAAAGTCCCGGCGCCGGGGGGAGTGCGTCGGGACTTGGCTCTGGACGTCAGTGCGTTCCGCCGAAGCGGCCTGGAGCCGGTCCGGTCCGAAACCCGTCCGGCGGTCGAACTCCTGGACTCTGAAGGGTTGTTCCCGTGCCCCCGCCGCTTGAAGCGGCGGTACACGGCCATGTTTGCGCGGCCTTTCGCCCCCGGGCGTACGCGGTCGCCCGGTGCACCGGCAGCCTCACGCGCCCGGTCTGCCCGGTCTCACCACGCCCCGGCCGGGGCGGACGTCCTCCGGGACGGGCATCCGTGCGCGCCCCTGGACGTTCCCCTGGCCGGATCCCGTTCGGAACGGCCTCACGCCGCCGCGTCGAACCCGGTGTCGCGGGCCAGCTTCTTCAGCTCCAGCAACGCGTGCTTCTCGATCTGGCGGATGCGTTCACGCGTCAGGCCGTGCTCCTTGCCGACCTCGGTGAGCGTACGCTCGCGGCCGTCCTCTATGCCGTACCGCATCTTGATGATCGAGGCCGTGCGCTGGTCGAGGCGGCCGATGAGGTCGTCGAGCCCCTCGCTGCGCAGCAGCGTCATGACCGACTGCTCGGGCGACACCGCGGAGGTGTCCTCCAGGAGGTCACCGAACTGGGTCTCGCCCTCGTCGTCCACCGACATGTTCAGCGAGACCGGGTCACGGGCCCAGTCGAGGACGTCCGAGACGCGCTCGGGCGTCGAGCCGAGCTCCTCGGCGATCTCCGCGGGCTCCGGGTCGCGGCCGTGCTCCCGGTTGAACTCGCGCTGGACGCGGCGGATGCGGCCCAGTTCCTCCACGAGGTGGACGGGCAGCCGGATGGTGCGCGACTGGTCCGCTATCGAGCGCGTGATCGCCTGGCGGATCCACCAGGTGGCGTACGTCGAGAACTTGAAGCCCTTGCGGTAGTCGAACTTCTCCACCGCGCGCACCAGGCCGGCGTTGCCCTCCTGGATCAGGTCCAGCAGGGGCAGGCCACTGCGCGGGTAGCGCCGGGCGACCGCCACGACCAGGCGCAGGTTGGAGCGGATGAAGACGTCCTTCGCCCGCTCCCCCTGGGCGATCAGGGCCCGGAGCTCCTCGTCGGTGGCGTCCGTCTTCGTCTCCTCGTGCCGGTCGAGGATCTGCCGCGCGAACACACCCGCTTCGATGATCTGGGACAGCTCGACCTCCTTGGCGGCGTCGAGCAGCGGTGTACGCGCGATCTCGTCGAGATACATGCCGACCAGGTCGCGATCGGCGATCTCGCCGCCATGGGCGCGAACACTGCTTGCCGCGTCGGCCGTCTCGCCGGTGGCGGACTTACGACGGGCGACGGCACGGGTTGCCATGCGTGCTCCCTTGCGATGGTGGGTCAGCGGGCGGTCCTTCAGATGCTCGGCACCTACTTCGGAACTCTCCTCGGGTGCCCGGCATCCGATGGAAACAACGACTGGAATCCGGACAGAATTCCCAACCCGCCCCCCAATTTTCTGATCATGCAGTACCCTGTTTCGCCGCAGCCGCCGAACGTCGCCGCTGACGGTTACGGAACCGCAGGTCAGAGCGGCACCGAGGGCCTCCCGGGCCCTTCACGGACCCCGCCGTTCGCCCCGCGTGTGAGACTCCGCTCACACCAATGGCGCCACTTCGGGAAGAGCGTCCCCTTCGACCGCCTTCCACCCTGATTGACGAATCGCACCGGCGGAAGGTTGCCGCAAACCCGGACTCTCGGGAAATTCCAAGACTCTCCACACCCTCGTCTTACGCAGCGGGGGCGCACATGTCTCAGCCGAACTGCACCGACCGCTTGGCCAGGCCCATCCAGAAGCCGTCGATCACGGACTTCTGCGTGCCCAGCTCACCGCCCGCCTCCGCCGCACCCATGGTCACGAACAGCGGGGCGAAGTGCTCGGTGCGGGGGTGGGCGTACCGGCCGGCCGGGGCCTTGTCGAGGAAGTCCAGCAGGGCGTCCCAGTCGCGGGTCTCCAGGGCGCGCCTGCCCCAGTCGTCGAACTCCGCGGACCAGCTCGGCACCCCGCCCCCGGTGTGCCGCAGGGCGGCCAGGTTGTGGGTGAAGAAGCCGGAGCCGACGATCAGCACACCCTCGTCGCGCAGCGGCGCCAGCCTGCGGCCGATGTCCATGAGCCTGACCGGGTCCAGGGTCGGCATGGAGACCTGGAGCACGGGGATGTCGGCCTCGGGGAACATCTCGACGAGCGGTACGTAGGCGCCGTGGTCGAGGCCGCGGTCCGGGACGTCCTGCACGGGCGTTCCGGGCGCGCGCAGCAACTTCCGCACGCTCTCGGCGAGTTCGGGTGCGCCGGGGGCTTCGTACCGCACCCGGTAGTAGTGCTCGGGGAAGCCCCAGAAGTCGTAGACCAACGGGACCGTCTCGATGGCGCCGAGGGCCAGCGGGGCCTCCTCCCAGTGCGCGGAGACGACGAGGATCGCCTTCGGGCGGGGCAGCTCGGCGGACCAGGCGGCGAGCTGGCCGGGCCAGACCGGGTCGTCCGCGAGCGGCGGGGCACCGTGGCTGAGGTAGAGGGCGGGCATGCGCTCACGGGCGGCGGCGGACATGGTGGCGACTCCCTGCGACTCGATGCTTGAAAGCTAAAGCTCTGTCTACACATTACGCCCGGTTTGTTTAACCTTCAAGGAGTAGCTCGTACAGTGGACGTATGAACACGGCACCCGCTTCCGCCCCCGCGCCCGCCCCCGCCGAGGCCGATGCCCACCGCTGGCTCACCGCCGAGGAGCAGCGCGTCTGGCGTTCCTACCGGCACGCCACCACCTTGCTCGAGGACCACCTCGACCGCCAGCTCCAGCGCGACGCGGGCATGCCGCACATCTACTACGGCCTCCTCGTCAAGCTCGGCGAGGCCCCGCAGCACCGGCTGCGGATGACCGAGCTGGCCATGGACGCCAAGATCACCCGCTCCCGCCTCTCCCACGCGATCGCCCGCCTGGAGAAGAACGGCTGGGTGCGCCGCGAGGACTGCCCCTCCGACAAGCGGGGACAGTTCGCCGTCCTGACCGAACAGGGCCTTCAGGTGCTGCGCCGCACCGCGCCGGGCCATGTGACCGCCGTACGCCAGGCACTGTTCGACCGTCTCACCCCGGAACAGCAGCAGTCCCTCGGCGAGATCATGCAGATCGTCGCCGAGGGACTCCAGCCGAACGAAGCGGGTGCGGACCTGCCCTGGCTCCGCTGAGGTACGTACGGCCCGGGGGCTGAGGTACGTAAGGCCCGCGGGCTGAAGTACGTACGGCCTCGGGGCAGCTGAAGTGCGTACCGCCCGGTGGGCGCCTCAACAGGGTCCGAGCGGGCGCCTCAGTGGGTGATTCAGTGGCGATCAGTGGGCGATGACCGGCACCGCCACCTCGTCCTCGGCCCCCGCGCCGGAACCGGACCCGGTCACCTTGGTACCGCCCGGACGCCCCGCGTCGACGAGGATCAGGGCGATCACGGCGGCCACGACCAGGATGCCGACGGCGAACCAGATGGCGCTGGTGTAGCCGTTCACCATGGCCTGCAACTGCACCAGCTGCCGCTGGGGCCTGGTGGCGGCACCCGCGATGTGGTCCTGGATGTACGAGGTCGTGGCCGAGGCCGCGATCGTGTTCAGCAGGGCCGTACCGATGGCGCCACCCACCTGCTGCGAGGTGTTGACCATCGCGGAGGCGACGCCCGCGTCCCGCGGCTGGACACCCTGCGTGGCCAGGGACATCGCCGGCATGAACGCCGTACCCATGCCGAGGCCCAGCAGCAGCATCGCGGGCAGCAGCAGTGCGGCGTAGGAGGAACCGAGCTCCAGCTGGGTCAGCAGCAGCATGCCTATGGCGGCGACCAGGAAGCCGGGGCCCATCAGCAGCCGCGGTGCCACGCGGGTCATCAGGCGGGTGCCGATCTGGGTGGAGCCGGTGATCATGCCCGCGACCATCGGGAGGAAGGCGAATCCGGTCCGCACCGGCGTGTACCCCCGCACGACCTGGAGGTAGTACGTGAGGAAGAGGAACAGGCCGAACATCCCGATGACCGCGAGGCCCAGCGACAGGTAGATCCCGCCGCGGTTGCGGTCGGTGACCACGCGCAGCGGCAGCAGCGGGGCCTTCACCCGCGACTCGACCAGCGCGAAGGCCACCAGCAGGACGGCGGACGCGACGAACATCGAGACGGTCAGGGTGTCGCTCCAGCCCTCGGACTCGGCGCGGGTGAAGCCGTACACCAGGGCGACCAGGCCGAGGGTGGACAGCACCACGCCCGGGACGTCGAGCGGGGAGCGGTTGCGGCCGCCGGCCGGCTCACGGATGACGAAGTAGGCGCCGGCCGCGGCGACGACGGCGAACGGGATGTTCACGAAGAACGTCCAGCGCCAGTCCAGGTACTCGGTGAGGAATCCGCCCAGGATCAGGCCGACGGCGCCACCGCCACCGGCGATCGCCCCGTAGATGCCGAACGCCTTGGCGCGCTCCTTGGCGTCGGTGAACGTCACCGCGAGCAGGGAGAGCGCGGCGGGCGCGAGCAGTGCGCCGAAGACACCCTGCAGTGCGCGGGCGCCGAACATCATCGCGCCGGTCGTGGCCGCGCCGCCGAGTGCGGAGGCCACCGCGAAGCCGGTCAGACCGGTCACGAAGGCGCGCTTGCGGCCCCACAGGTCGGCGATCCGGCCGCCGAAGAGCAGCAGCCCGCCGAAGGCGAGGGCGTAGGCCGTGACGACCCACTGCCGGTTGCCGTCGGAGATGCCCAGGTCCTGCTGGGCGGAGGGGAGGGCGATGTTCACGATGGTCGCGTCCAGCACGACCATCAGCTGGGCGAGCGCGATGAAGACGAGCGCCTTCCAGCGGCCCGGGTCGCCGGACGTGTCCGGGACGCCGGAAGCCTTTGCGGCTGTTTCAGACATGGGGGTACCCACTTCGGAACTTCGTGACGGAAAAGGACGGGAAAGTGCGAGAAAGAGCAGGAAAGGACGGGAGAAGGCGAGGAAAGACGAGGAAAGACGGAAAAAGCGGTGTCGGAAGACCGCAGCCGACCGTCACGGCCGGCCCGGGGCTCGGTTTCGGATGATGAGTTCGGTTGGCGGGGCGACGGCCGGCCGTCACGCGCTGACGGCCGGCATACGGTTCCGGGCCGATCGCTCCCGGCTGGTCAGGCCCGGCGGAGGTCCTCCAGGGTCGCGGTCGCACCCGGCAGGGCGGATCGGGCCGGGGCCCGCAGCCCGTCCAGGAACAGTTGCAGATGGCGGTGCACGAAGCGGTCGATGCTGCCGCAGCCGGCGCCGGCCGGCGGCCGGGAGAGCTGGGCCACGGCGACCATCACATCGCCGACGCCCACGTCCGGGCGCAGTTGCCCGGCCTCCTTGGCACGGTCCATGACCTCCTCGATGAGGTGCTCGACCCTTGTGCGGGCGGCTTCCATGTCGGGGTGGTGCTGGTCGAAGGTGCTGGAGATCATCGGGCACAGAGCGCTGATCCGCTCGTCGGCGGAGGCGTGCACGAAGTGCTCCAGGGCGTCGAAGGCGTCGCCCGTCTCGGCGAGCGCCCGCTCGGCCGCCCGCGCCGTACGGTCCATGACGGAGCAGACGACCTCGCGCACGAGGGCGTCGCGGTCGGGGAAGTTGCGGTACAGCGTGGCGTTGCCGACGCCGGCCCGGCGGGCGATCTCGTCGAGCGGCACCTCGGGGCCGTGCTCGACGAACATCTCGCGGGCGGCCGTGACGATCCGCTCCCGGTTGCGCAGGGCGTCGGCGCGAGGCCGGGTCGCCTTGCGCAGCTCGGGGTTCGCGGTCGTCGCGGCCTTCACGTCGTACTCCTCAAGTCGGTCGGTCGGTCAGTCGGGCGAGCGGCCGGCCAGTCGGCCCGTCGGTCAGTCGGGCGGTCAATCGGCCAATCGGTCAGCCGGCCCACCGGTCGGACGGTCGGCCCGGGTCGGCGAGTCGGGCGGCGGGGCGATCCGGGGAGCGAGTCCCCGTTTCGCTCGGACACATGACCAAACGGGGAAGAGGTCCCCGGTTATTTCCCGACCGCCGCGAGTTTTTCCGTGACCTGAGTCACATCCACCTGGAGGCACGCATTCCCACGACCGGGCGGCCCGTCCCACGACCGGACCGCTCCAGCGAGCGCCGAACGCCCCAGCGACACAGGGTGATCCCAAGGGTGCAGCCGGGAACCGGTGGCTGCCCGGCGCGAAAGGTGAACGCATGCAGGTGCAGCCGCCCCGCCGCCGTAAAGGCCCGATACCCAAGCGCCGTGCGGTCGCCCTGGGCTCCGTCACGGCGCTGATCCTCGCGGTCGGCACCTCTGCGGGTACCGGGCACCTCACGGAGGGCGGCACGGCGACCGGAACCGGAACGGCTGCGCTCTCCCCCGCCCTGGTCCCCTGCATGATCAGCGGAGCCTCTTCCGTCCAGATGTCGGAGGGCGTGCCCACCACCGGCGGCTATGCCCGCTCCCTCGGCACCGTCCACGCCCTGACCCTGATGATCGACTTCTCCGACGCGCCCGGCGAGGACGATGCGCTCGACCGCTTCCACGAGTTCTTCCCACAGACCCAGGAGTGGTTCCGCACCGCCTCCTACGGCCGCCTCGACTACCGCGCGGAGACCCCGATCACCCGGTGGCTGCGCATGCCGAAACCGTTCAAGGACTACGGCCTGGAGCGCGGCGCCCCGTTCGACCCGGGCTACCGCCAACTGATCAAGGACATAGTCAAGGCCGCCGGACCGACGGTGAACTTCCGGGACTACGACCTGATCAACATCCTCATGACCCCGAACGCGGGCCCCTCCGCACTGGACACGGTCCTCTCGGTGACCTTCGCCGGCAACTCGGACGCGCCCGTCGCCAACGGCGTCGCCATAGCCAACGTCTCCTTCATCTACTCCCGCCAGGACGACGGCTCCGGCTCGTACGAGAACACCGGCTTCCGCGTCCTGCCCCACGAGAACGGCCACGTCTTCGGGCTGCCCGACCTCTACACCCAGGAAGGCGGGACGGCGGTCGGCCACTGGGACATCATGAGCGAGGACTGGGGCGCCAACAACGACCTGCTCGGCTGGCACAAGTGGAAGCTGGGCTGGCTGGACGCCTCCCAGGTGAGCTGCGCGTCCAAGAAGGGGTCCGCCGAGTACACCCTCACCCCGCTGGGCCGGGCGGGCGGCCACAAACTGGTCTTCGTCCCTCTCGACGGACGGACCGGCTACGCCCTCGAACTGCGCACCCGCGCGGGCAACGACGAGGAGGTGTGCCGGCCGGGCATCCTGGTCTACAAGGTCGACGCCGAAGTCGACACCGGGCAGGGCCCGATCAAGGTCCACGACGCCCACCCCAACTCCGGCGGCTGCACCCGCAGCCCCAACGTCGAGGCGGAACTCTCCGACGCGCCCTTCGCGCCGGGCGAGTCCTTCAAGGACCCCAAGGCACACCTCCACGTCGACGTGATCTCGGCCGACCGCGCGGGGAACTACCGGGTGCGGGTCACTCGGCAGTGACGCGTGGCCCCCTGCGGAAGCGCACGGGCACCGAGGCGGTGGGTGAGATGGAGGGAGAACGGGGGGGTGGGGGTGAGACGGGGTGAGACGGGGTGAGTGACGCGGACGAACTCGCGAACGGACTACCGTAGGCCTGCTGCGACCGCCGCCGTACCGGAGAGCCGAACCGATGCCCGCGAACACCACGACGGATCCGGAGGCCCACGGGGCCGCCGGCGCCGACGCCCGCACCGGGCACTCCACCCCCACGGCAAGCGCGCACCCGGCCGCACCCGCCGCCGCACCTGCCGCACCTGCCGCACCCGCCGCCGTACCTGCGGCCCCCGCCGAGGCGGTCACCCCGCTGATGCGGGGCGTAGCGGTGCTGCGGCAGCTGACGCTGGCCGGGGGCGTGCTGAGCCCCAGCGCCCTGGAGCGCGCGACGGGCCTCGCCCGCTCGACGGTGGACCGCATCACGGCGACGCTCTCCCGGATGGGATACGTCCGCCTCGACGGCAGGGACGTCGTCCTCACCCCTCGCATGATGGAACTGGGCAACGCCTACCTGGCCGCCCTGCGCCTGCCGGCCCTGCTCGGCGCACGCGCCGACGCGCTCGCCGACGAACTGGACGAGTCGGTGTCCCTGGCGGTCGGCGACCGGGACGGCATCCGCTTCATCCACCAGGCGACCCGCCGCCGCGCGATGTCCCTGAGCTTCCGCATCGGCGACCTGCTCCCGGCCGAACGCACCGCGCCGGGCGCGCTGTTCGCCACGGAGTGGACGGACGAGGACTGGTGCCGCTGGCACGAGCGCCGCTCGGCCGACCCGGAGGACCGCAACTTCCCGGCGGTACCGCCACGTTCCCCGGGGCCGGACGACTTCGAGGAACGAACCGCTCAAGCCGGCCGGGAGGACTGGTCGTTGGACGACCAGCTGATCGAACCGGGCCTGGTCGCGGTCTCCGTGCCGGTACGGGACCCCGCCGACGGCCGGATCGCGTGCGTGGCGAGCGTGGTGAGCCACACCAGCCGCCACTCGGCACGTGACCTGCGCACGACGCTGCTGCCCCGGCTGCGGGACACGGTCGCGGCCATGGAACGGGACCTGCGCGAGGCCGCACCCCCGGCGCCCGCCCCGCCACCGTCGGGCCTGGCGACCTGGACGGCCGCCTCGAAACAGGAACTGGGCCGCGACTTCGTCGAATCCCTGGCCCGCGGACTGACGGTCCTGACGGCCTTCGACGAGGGCCGGACCGCCCTGACCCTGACGGAGGTGGCCAAGGCCACGGGCCTGGCCAGGGCGACGGCGCGCAGGGCGCTGATCACCTACGAGCACCTGGGCCTGGTGAGCCAGTCCCGGGACACCCGTACGTTCACCCTCACCCCCCGGGTCCTGTCCCTGGGCTTCCCGCCCCTCTCCCGTGCCTCCCTGTCCGGGATCGCCCAGCCGCACCTGGAGGACCTGGCGGCCCACGTGCACGAGACGACGTCACTCGCCGTGCTGACGCCGTCCGGCGAGGAGATCCAGTACACGGCGCGTGCCACCACGAGCCGCATCATGAGCGTCGACATCACGGTGGGCGCCCGCCTCCCGGCCCGCGCGACGTCCCTGGGCCGAGCCCTCCTGGCAGGCCACGGCTACGCCCTGGTCGACGAGGAACTGGAACAGGGCGTGCGCTCGATCGCCGTCCCCGTCCGCGACCGCGCGGGCAGAGCGGTCGCCGCGATGAACATCGCCCTGCACGCGGCCCGCCACAGCCGCGAGGAGTGCGTCGAGGACCTCCTCCCCGCCCTGCTCCGAACCGCCCACCACCTGGAAGAAGACCTCCACGTGGCCTCCCGTTTCACCCGTGTCGCCCTGACCTGACTCCCCACCGCCCCAATCCGGTACGCTGACGCCTGTGGCCCACACGCCACGATCCGCCTTCGTAGCTCAGGGGATAGAGCACCGCTCTCCTAAAGCGGGTGTCGCAGGTTCGAATCCTGCCGGGGGCACCAGGGAAAACGGCCCGGACCGATCATGGTCCGGGCTGTTTTGACGGCACCATTTGACGGCAGTTGCTTCTCAGGCGGCCGGTCGGCGGCGCCTGAGCAGGCGGTCCATGTGGCTGATCGCCTCCCGCTGGGTGTCGTGCACGACGTGTGTGTACACGTCCATCGTGATGCTGATCTGGCTGTGTCCGAGGATCTCCATGATGACGCGCGGCGCGACGCCGGCCGCCGTCAGCAGCGTGGCGCAACCGTGCCGGGCATCGTGCAGCCGGACCACCCGCAGCCCGGCCTCGGAGGCCACCCTCGTGAACGACCGGTAGACGTTCCGAGGCTCCACCGGCCGACCGTTCCTCGTGGCGAACACGTAACTCTGCTCTGCCCAGACGACTCCGGTCCGCGCGAACACTTCCCGCTGCCGTAGCCGGTGCCAGCGAAGCGGCGCGATGCACAACGCGGGCATCGGGACCACCCGCTTACGGCGGCTCTTGGGGTCGTCGTCGTACAGCGTGCCGCGCCGGCGCTGCGTCTGCTGACGCACGTGCAGTACCCGGTTGTCCAAGTCGATGTCCGACCAGCGCAGCCCTACCAACTCCCCACGCCGCAAGCCCATGGCAATGGCCAGGACGAACGCGGCGTACAGCGGGTCTCGCCGTGCAGCCTCGAGGAAGGCCAGCGTCTCCTCCAGGGACCAGGGACTAATTTCACGCTGCTTCACCCGGGGTGGCTCCACAAGCGATGCGACGTTGCGCGTGATGAGTTCCTCGCGCACAGCTGCCGTGAGTGCGGTGCGGAGCACACGGTGCGCTTCTTTGGCGGTGGCGGCCGTGTGGGTGTTCTGCATGCGGGTGATGAACCGGCGTACGTCGGCGACGCTCAATGACTCCAGCCGCTTGGTTCCGAGCAGGGGCACGAGGTAGAGCCGCACATGCGTCTCGTACTTGTCGTACGTGCTGAGCTTCCGGCGCGGCTCGACGTAGTGCGCGAGCCAGTACGGCAGCCACTCGGAGAGCTTGGCGGACCGGGTGGGGGTCGGGATGCCCTGGCGGTCCCGTCGCACCAGTTCTTGGCGTTTGGTGTCGCACTCCTGCCACGTGGCGCCGTAGACCGTCTTGCGCTTGCGGGTGCCGTCGGGCTGCGGGACGTAGACGCGCGCCTCGTAGCGGCCATCCTTGCGTTGCCAGATGCTCCCTGCGCCGTTGGGGTTCCTCTTTCGGGGTGCCATTAGGCCGCGTTCTCCTCAAGTCGGTGGTGCATGTAGTTGCGGACCGCGTCCACCGGGATGCGGCGGGCGCGGCCGGATGTGTAGCTCGGGAGCTGCTTGGAACGGATGAGGTCGTAGACCTTGCTGCGGCTGAGCCGAAGCGCGGTCATGACCTCCGGGACAGTGAGCGCTTGAGGCTCGGTGGGAACGGGGGTGAGCACGTCGGAACCTCCGGGCGCGGGGCTGTCTGTCCGAGGTGGGGATTTCTGCGTCACCCGCGTCATCTGCGTCATTCAGGCGTTTGACCTGCGGCTTTCGGGTGACGCAGAGGATCGGGGGTTCGGTCATCGGTGACGCAGGCTGTCCGTCATCGGTGACGCAGGTGACGCGGGGTGACGCACGCTTCGCCGTCCTGCGTCACCGCTGTATGCGCAGGTCACGGGGCGTTTTCCGGCCCTTGGTGACGCAGGTGACGCAGCGTTTTCTACTTAGGAAAAAGGAGGTGGTGTCTGTGGTGGTGCAGTGCGGCTCAGAGCGTGAGGAAGGAGCCGCTGCGCGGCGCGTCCGGTGCAGGGCGGCGCTGCCGCCGAACAGCAAGAGGAGCACGCGCGGCGGTGGTGCTCCTCTTGCTTGTAGGGCAGTGCCGGTCAGAGCGTCTGCTGCTCGTGCGAAGGCGCGGAGGATGCGCGGGTCATCTCGATGTAGCGGCCCTCCTTGGTGCGGCCCGAGTCGATGAGGACGCCCCGGGCGGCGAGGGTGGGTTGTAGGCGCTTGAGACGGTCGGAGAGGACCTTGCCGGTGGTGGGCCAGCCCTTGGGCAGGGGGCGGAGGTCCTCGCCGGTGTAGAGGCGGGTGAGGCAGTGCAGCCACTCCGTGGACGTCATCCGCTGTCCCGCGCCCGGTTCGATGTCTGCGGCGTGCCGGAGAACGGTCTGCGCCAGCAGGTCGCCCTCGATCACGTCGTCGTTGAGGTCGTCCAGGCTGGCCCGGTAGGCGGTGAGTGCTCCGAAACCGGTGGCCGCGTCGAGCTGCGCGCACAGGTGCGCGAAGTCCGCCATGCGCAGATCGGTGGGCGTCTCCGCTTCAACCGCGCGAACCTTGACCGTGAGGTCCAGGAGAGAGCCGAGGACGATGGGCAGAACCTCCGCGTACTCCGTCCACAGTTCCGCCTCGGTGCGCCGGACGCGGGGCCGCTCCAGTCGCAGCGGCAGGAGCCGTTCTGCGAGGTCGGGCCGGATGACTCCCACGTCGATGCCGGTCAGGAGCAGGGGGCGGCGGTAGCGGGCGCGGACCACGTCCCCGTCGGTGTAGAGAGCGCGTTTGACGTTCTCGGCGCCGGTGACGATGCAGCACATCGCGTCGGACAGGTCCGGGGTCATGTGAGAGAGATTGTCCAGGGCGGTGACCCAGCCAGCCGCCACCGCCGCGATCAGGTTCTCCTCGTCCTTCGGTGCCCGGCGCAGGTCGCCGGTCATGCCTTCGATGATCCTGACGAGCATGCGTCCGCCGGTGGACTTGCCGGCGCCCTGGGGGCCGGTGAGGAAGGGGGCGGGGACGGGCACGGACGGTCCGAGGCAGCCGACCAACCAGGCGATGGCCAGGCACTCGGTCTCCGCGGTGGCGAAGTTGCACAGCCTCAGCAGGAGGTCGATGCCCTTGCCGTCGGTGTCCTTGACGGGCAGGGGGAGTTCGCCGGTGAGCTGGGTGCGCCGCCAGCACACCTCCCGCGGGTCGGGGATGGCGATGTCCCAGCCGGTGGGGTGGATACGGACGGACTGCCCGTCGCTGCGGCCCAGGTCCAGCCAGGTCGCCCCGTCGAACCCCGGGGCGACGCGGATGTGGACGGGCTGCACGTCCTCGGTCAGCGCGAGCGCTTCGATCAAGTCCAACGCCTCCTTGAGCGCGGTCCCGTTGAACACGCCCAGCCCGTCCCTGAACAGCCCGACCATGAGTTCCTGCCGGTGGCTGCCCGAAGTGCCCTGCGAGCGGATCGGACGCGCCACGGGGTGGCCGTTCCTCTGGGCGAACACGGTTCCGTCGGCGGTGCGGAAGTACTGGAAGTGCGCCTGCGCGTAGTCGGCGATGACCTCGCGGGCCGGGGTCTTCTCGTCGTCAGACATGGCTACAGTCCCAACCGTGTACGGGCGTTGGCCCACGCGTCGGTGCAGTGACGGGGCGATTCGCCCTTGGCCTGCGCGGCGGCGAACAGCCGCGCGATGTGGGTGCCGGTGAGGCAGCCGCACCGGCCGTGGGTGGACAGCACGGCGAGGAACGTGCGGTAGACGGTGGTGTGGATCGCGCCGCAGGCTTCGGTGATGCGCTGCTCGGCCATGGTGATGCCACGGTCCAGGTAGGCGGGCGTGCGGTGACGGCACTCCTCGTCCCCGGCCCGTGCGGGCACGGTGATGGCCTGCGGCGCCGGTCGGACCGTGGAGGGTTCCTTCACGGCCAGCGCGCGCACGGCGTCCGGCAGATCGGACATGGTGCCGGTTCCGGGACCGAGCCACCGCGCGTAAGCCATCGTGGACTTGATGTCGACGCCCTCACGAACGGCGTTCATGGACCGCATGGCGCCTCGGTAGATCCAGTGTTCTCCGCGCGTGGTGGCCACGGTCTGGGTGGACGGCAGGGTTCGGCCTGCCCAGGCGACTGCGGCCGGGGTGTCGAGGTCGACGACGGTGAGGTCGGCGCCGCCGGGGTGGTAGGCCACCGCCGCCGCTTCCCGCCACGCCCGCGCCCACGTTGACGAGTTGATGGCGTGCGGGTCGGTGGTGGCGGCGGCCCAGCCGTGGCAGGGCGCCGGGCAGGCGCAGGGGCCGGGGGTCTTCATGTTCGGCCGGCCACCGCACGCGTTGTCGGCGCAGCGGCGGCAGTTGCCGAACGGCACCTTCCCAGCTCGTAACGGCAGCACGGGCACGCCGGAGGCTGCCAGGGAGAGAGCGGTATGCAGGTGCTCTCCCCGAATGTCGGTCGGTTGGGTCATGCTGGGAGACCTCCAACAGGTCTGTTGTGGATTGGTTGGACAAGGGCGGCCCCGTTTCATTGGCGTGAGTGGGGGCCGCCCTTGGCGTTGCTGGGACTATCCGGCCGATCAGGAGCGTCGTGGGCACGGAAGCGCGTGGACGCGGGGTGCGCCGGGTGTCATGCTCACGGCAGCGTCCGGCGCGGGTCCGACGCGCAGGGAGGGACCATGGAGCTCTATCTCGCCGTACCTCTTGTTCTGGTGGCGTTGCTCGTTGCCGCCATGGGCGTGGCGGCGGTTACCCGTGGCTGGGTGCCCCCCTGGAACCGGCGTCAAGTTCGCCGCGTTCGCCTCTACGGCCGGGGTCAGTTGATCCTTGCTGTCGCCCTGTGCTTGCAGGCATTCAGGCTGGTGACCAGCAATCCCGCCATCCGGTCGTTGGGGGCCCTGTTCGGCAGCGGGCTTCTGCTGGCCGGCATCTTCGTGACAAGGGCGAGCTTTCGCGCGGGTGGTAATCGACAGGGCAGCGGCACGGTGTCGTCGGGCGTGGGTCCGGCGCGCAGGGAGAGACCATGAAGGTCTACATGGCCGTACCAGGTGTTCTGATCGCGTTGCTCTTCGCCGCCTCCGGCGTAGCGGGGATTGCGCGTGGCTGGGTGCCCCCCAGGCTCCCCACGAACCGGCGGCCGGTCCACCGCCCTCGCCTCTATGGCTGGGGCCAGTTGGTATATGCCTTCGGCATGTTCTGGTATGTGGTGTTCTGGCTGGTGCTCACTGACCCCGGCATTCGGCCGTGGGGGGCCCTGTTCAGCGGTGCGCTTGGGCTGACCGGCATCACCCTGATGATGATGGGCCAGTACAGGGGTCGTAATCGGCAGGGCGGCGGCACGGTGTCGTCGGGCGTGGGTTCGGCGCGCAGGGAGGGACCATGAGGCTCTATCTCGTCATACCTTCTGTTCTGGTGGCGTCGCTCTTCGTGGCCTCGGGTGTAGCGGCGATTACCCGTGGTTGGGTGCCCCCCTGGAACCGGCGTTCGGTCCGCCGCGTTCGCGTCTACGGCTGGGGGCAGTTGGTGGTTGCCTTCGCCCTGTGCCTGCAGGGGGTCTTGGTGCTGGTGAGCAGCGACACCGACATCCGGCTCCTGTCCTTCGGCCCGCTTATGCTGACCGGCATCATCGTGATGATGGTGGGCCAGTACACGGGTCGTAATCGGCAGGGCAGCGGCACGCGCTAGCCGTGGAAGTGGTTGCGCTTGATCACGGCCCGGCGGATGTTCACGGTGGTGCCGCCCTTACGGCCGCTGGCGGTGAACACCTGGACGGCGATCCAGCCGCCGAAGATGACGGCGGCGAGGATGATGAGCTGGGTGATGAGCGCGGTCAGTGCGGCGATGAACGTGGTGAGCAGCAGCAGGCCGCCGCAGATGGCGAGGAATCCGACGCCTCCGAGGGCGACGTTCACCGCGGCGCGGGAGACGGCCGGCTTCGCGGCGACCGGTTCGGGCTTGGCCGGCTCGATGGCGTAGCCGGTGACGACCCGCCCGTCGGGCAGGACCACGCTCGCCACCGCCGGGACGTGGCCCGGCTGGACGGGGACGAGGGGCGCCGCGATCGGGACGGCGGCCGGCGGTATGGGGGTGGGGTGGTGGACTTCCACGGCCCGTACGGCGGGGGCGTGGCCGGTGGTGTCGGGGTACATGCGGAATCCCTTCCGGTGCTGGGTGAGGGAGGCGGAACCACCCCCTTGTGGGGTGGCTGTGGAGGGGTGTTTCAGGGGTCTGACCTGCGTGCCTCCCTGACTCCCTGAACGATCATTTGTGCTGGTCAGGGCCAGGGAGGCGAGTCAGGGAGGCGTTCAGGGAGTTCTCCCTGCCTCCCTGACCCGGACGGGGTTGCCTCCCTGTCATTCGGAGGCGGAAGCGGAACCGTCCTCGCCCCGGTTGGCGAGGGCGCGGGCGACGCGGTCGCGGCCGACGACCATGCGGCCGTCGGACTTGTACGGCTCCGCGCCGGCGTCCTCCAGCACGCGCTTGAGGTCGCCGGGCGTCCACCGGCCGTAGGCGTCGGCGTTGAGCGCGGACAACCGCTTGAGCACGTCCGCGGTGAGCACGCGCGGCGCGTCCCCGAGCACGGCGAAGATGTCGGCGAGCGGGTCGCGTTCCTCGCCCCGCTCGATGACGCGCAGGGTGGTCACCCCGTCCCGCAGTGCCTTGGCCCGCGCCGCGATCTCGGTCGCGGTGTCGGTGTCGATGTAGTGGGTGCGGACGGTGATGGACGCCTGGCCGGCCGGGATGGCGATGCCGTCGGAGGCGACGACGACCGTGCCCTTGTCCAGACCGGGGCGCAGCAGGTTCGGGGCGGCGCCGCCGTCGACGGCCTTGTCTCCCAGCGCCATGCGGGCCTGCGACTCCGTCCCGAGGGCGAGGGAGGCGCGGGTATGGGCACCCTCGCGCACGAGCTTGGGAAGGTTCTGGTCGGTGGGGTCCTGCGTGCCCTGCCACAGCAGCACGTTCACCGCACGGCCCTGGTTGTGAATCTTCCTCGCGGCAGTGAAGTACCGGCTCGTGGCCTTGCTGCCGCCGTACGGGCGCTTGTCCTCATCCTTGGCCGGGCACATGAACGCCACCTGCGCTTCGTCCACCAGCAGGATCAGCGGCGGCAAGTTGGCGCCGTCGGGCGCCTGCAAGCGGCGCTCCATCTCCGCCACGCCGCCTTCGAGCATCTCGGTGGCCTCGATGACGTGGTCATCGGTCGGGCCCTGGATCAGGACCGAGGCCAGGCCGATGAACATGGCCCAGTCGCCAGCACCCTTCAGGTCCGCGATGCGGAACTCGACCGTGCGGTCCAGGGCGAGCCACAGGGCGAGCGCCCGCAGGGCGGCGGTCTTGCCCTGGTTGGACAGGCCCGTGATAAGCAGGTGCCGCTGATACAGGCTCAGCGCGGCAGCGTCCCCGCGCAGGTCCTGTCCCCAGGGGGCGCGGCCCTTGGTGTAGTCGGCGGTCAGGGTGTCGTCTGTGGCCAGCGGGGACGGGCCGATCGGCTCGTCCAGCGCCCCCGAGTCGGCGATCCACAGCCGCACGGTGCGGGCGGCTTCCGGGAGGGTGCTGAACACCTCGTGCTCGTGTCGGGTCAGGTTCTCCGCGAGCTTGCGGCGCCGGTTCTGCACCTCGTTCGTGGACACTCCGGAGGGGAGGGTGACGTCGACTTCGACGCCGCATCCGGCGATGCGGATGGGTCCGAGCATGGAGGCGCCGGCGTCGCCCATCTCCTTGATGGCGTTGCGCAGTGCAGGGACGCCGAGGTCGCGCAGGGCCTTGACCACGATAGACGGGGTGATGGGTTCCCCTGCCGTGTCGCGGACGGTTGCGGGGAGTGCCCATTGGGGTGCGGCTTGCTGGCGGCTGCCGACGGCCCACAGGGCGAGCAGGGCGAGGAACGGGCCGATCGAGATGAGCGGCCCCCACACCACCTGAACGATCGTGATCAGCAGGCGGATGAACTCCACTACCGCCATCAGCGGGGTGACGACGTCGGTGGCGTCCTTGTTGGCGATGGCGAGAACGACTCCGAGGGCGACCAGGGAGCCGATGCCCATGCCGGTGCCGACCAGCACGCCCTTGGCCGCGTCCATCGGCGAGTGGAGCAGGTCCATGCGGCGGCGGTGCCGGGCCTCGCGGAAGCGCTGCCCGCGCTCCTCCCACTCGGCTGCGGCCTCGTAGTTCCCGGCCGCCTCCGCCGCGCGCAGCATGCGCTCATAGCGGGCGGCGGTCCGGCCGTCCCACGTGCGACGGGCCACGATCCGGGCGCCCCCGAACGCGTAGAGGCCGTGTCGGGCGGCGCCGCGCGCGGCGGCCCTGGTCGTCTCGTGTGTGACCACCGTGCGGATGGCGCGGCCCGATCGGACCCACAGCGGCACGACCGGGGCGGCCGGCTGCTCGGGGACGACGGTCAGGGCCGGGCGGGTGTCGACGGAGGCGGGCGGGTCGGTGTGCTTGTGCAGGTGAACGACGTTGCCGCTCATGAGGGAAACGCTCCTGACTGCCCCGGGCCGGGGCGAAGCTGAAGGGGAGGCGGCGGGCCGGCCGAGCATGGCGCGGCGTTCATTGAGGTAGCGGACCCGTAGTCAAGATCGGGTGCAGCTGACAGGATCTGGCCATCGAGCGCTGGGAGACGCACAGATGAACCATCGGGATCGCGAGATAGCGCGAGCTGTGGCGCGCTACCTGGCGCAGTGGTTGTCCGGCGTCGTTGCCGTCGGTGCCTTGGCGCTGTTGGGCGTGATCGGGGTGATGAGCGGTCCTGAGGACTTCGTGTTCCACCTCAAGGAAGGCAGACTTTCGCCTCTCGTCATGATCTTCACTGGATCGGTGTTGGCGTGGCTATGGCTCCTTGTGGCAGGAGCGCGATCACGACGACATGACGAGTGGTGAACGCTGGATCTCTGTGGTCAGCAAGGTGATCGCGTTCGTTTACATATAAGTCACCACCATCCGGAGGACTTCTTGGCGGACTTGGCGGCGGCGGCCTCGGTGACGATGCGCTGCCGCTCGGTCTGCAAGGCGGTGATCTCCGCGATCAGCCGGCTCTCAGCGCTGCTCCACGCGGACTCAAGGCGGCGGTCGGCACGATCGGTGCCACGGCCGCGCAGGACCCCGTAGGAGCCGCCGGCCATGGCCGCGAGGATCGCGCGCCGTTCGCGGCTGTCCAGCGGCCACATCTCCCGCTCGCGGACCGCCTCCAACTTGCGGTTGGTCTTCTGGATCTCGCGGTCCAGGCGGCGGGTGTCGGGCTTGCCCATGTCAGGTACTCCTCGGGGATGCAGAGTGGTCGGGGTAGGCGCAGGGAACGCACGTGCCGAGCGAGCCGGGGATGACGTATCCGGCGTCGCGTCGGCACTCGGGGCAGGTGCGGCGGGCGGCGTTGGCCTTGGCCAGCGCCGCCCGCTTCGCGTCCGTCATGGGCCGCACCGGCTTGGCCAGGTCGACCCGGTAGAGGTAGGCGACCAGCGGTCCACGGCGGCGGCGCGGCCGTTCGAGCTGAGCGGCCACGCCCTGACCGCCGGGCCGCAGACCGCGGGCCCGGAGTTGGCGGCGGGTGGCGTAGCCGTCCGGGGCGAGACGCCACCGGAACACCGGCAGCGCGCCCATCAGATGGCCGGTGTGGTGGCCCGCTCGGCGAGCAGGGCGTCACGTAGCTTGCGGGCGTTGGCCGGTGAGGTGCGGATCGCGCGGCGGATGCCCTCGGCGGTCACCTTCGCGTCCGGCAGGGCGGCCGTGGCCGTGCGTGCCTCGGCGAGCAACTGATCCGGGGTGCGCCTCGGTCGGGGCGATCGGGCGGCCTCGGGAAGCCGACCGGTCGCCCGGCGCGGCGGGGTCGATTCCGCCGGAACCGACCGCCGCACCGCCCGCTCGATCGGGCCGGGGATGGCGGGCATCGGCTTCAGCGGGGGAATCGACTTGCCCAGGTCGACCGCGACGGGATCCGGCACGGTCAGCCGGGTCAACTGCACGACCGGCTGAGGGGTCGATTCGAGCAGGTCAGCCATAGACCGTTTCCTTGCGGTCTCAGTCGATTCCTCCATATTCGTGACCGGTGCGTGATCGGGGGTGGTGGTGCCGAACATCGACGCGAGCGCGGCATCCGCGCCGGCGGTAACGCGGTCGCGCTGGACGTCCAGCAGCCTCGATCCCAGCGCCACATCCCCCACGCCGACTTTGCGGGCCAGGCGCCATGACTTGCGCTCGGACCACTTCTTGACCCGGTCGCTCGGATGGTGAGTGGCACGGGCCCGGTGGTAGGCCAGCGCCTGCACCAGATCGGCCGTACGGCGCTCGTTGTCCGCGTCGCGGCCGTCGAGGTGGACCACGATCCGCCGGGCCAGGAACGCCATACCCTCAGCTTGAAATTAAACCTTCGGTGATCGTTCGGGGATCGAGTGGTTCACCCACATGGGAATCTGCCGGACATGACGACGACCTCCCTTTCACGCTG
>NZ_JBIAXS010000013.1:171735-223438 GCF_042896885.1 Streptomyces sp. NPDC001231 | reverse complement strand
CAGCGTGAAAGGGAGGTCGTCGTCATGTCCGGCAGATTCCCATGTGGGTGAACCACTCGATCCCCGAACGATCACCGAAGGTTTAATTTCAAGCTCAGGGAAGGCGTGGTAGAAGTTCGGCACCGTGATCGGGATGATGCCGACGGCGATCGAGACGGCGACGATCAGGACGTTGTTGTCCTTGTCGAGGCCGGCCCGGGCCAGGGTCTGGATGCCGCTGGCGGCCACCGAGCCGAACAGGACCACGCCCGCGCCGCCGAGCACCGGGCGCGGTACGACGGCGATGAGCGAGGCGGCCATCGGGCACAGGCCCATCAGGACCAGGAAGCCGCCGCCGAAGGCCACCACGAAGCGGCTGCGGATCCGGGTCATGGCCACCAGGCCGATGTTCTGCGCGAAGGCGCTGCACATGAAGCCGTTGAACAGGGGACTGACGGCGGAGCCGAGCGTGTCGGCGCGCAGACCGGCGGCGATCGTCTTCTCGTTCACCGGGCGTTCGACGATCTCACCGAGGGCCAGCATGTCCGCGGTGGACTCGGTCATCGAGACCACCATCACCACGCACATCGACAGGATCGCGGCGACCTGGAACTGCGGCGCGCCGAAGTGGAAGGGGGTCGGGAAGCCGACCACCTGGGCGTCCGTCACCGGGCCGAAGTCCGTGACCCCGAACGGAATCGCTATGACCGTGCCGGCGATCAGCCCGAGCAGGACCGCGATCTGCTTGACGAAGCCGCGGGTGAAGCGGCGCAGCAGCAGGACGATGACCAGGGTGATGCCGGCCAGGGTGAGGTTCGTCGCCGAACCGTAGTCGTGCGCGGCCGGATTGGGGCCCTGGGCCCAGCCGAAGGAGACGGGCAGCAGGGAGACACCGATCAGGGTGATCACGGTGCCGGTGACCACCGGCGGGAAGAAGCGGATCGCCTTGCAGAAGATGGGCGCGGCCAGGAAGCCGAGGACACCCGCCACGATCACCGCGCCGAAGATGATCGGCAGGGCGTCGGACTTGTCCTTGGTGGAGGCGACGATCGCCGTCATGGGGGCGACACCGGCGAAGGTGACGCCGTTGACGAAGGGGAGCCGGGCGCCGATCTTCCAGATGCCGAGGGTCTGCAGGAAGGTGGCGAGACCGGCCGTGAACAGGCAGGCCCCGGTGAGGAAGGTCAGTTCGGTGCCGGACAGGCCGATGGCCGCGCCGACGATCAGAGGCGGGGCGACCACACCCGCGTACATGGCGGCCACATGCTGCAGGCCGCTGGTCGCCATCTTCAGGATGGGGAGTTTCTCGTCCACGGGATGGATGGTGGACTCGGCTGGCTGTCGTGCCTCGTCACGGGACGTGGGGTGAGCGGTCACGGCGGCTCCTCCGGTCGGTTAACACGTCGTCTTCGACGTGGATGTCAAAGAGGTGGTGCGTGCGGTCGTGCGGGACCGGGGACGGGCCCTCGGCGGGGCCCGCGGGGCGAACGGAGACCGTTCCGGGGCGCGTGTCCAAGCGCGCCCCGGAGCCGGCCCGCCGCGGACCCCGCTCGGGTCCACGGCTACCGGTCGGGAGCCGTCCCTCCCGTCCGGAGTTCCTCAGTCGGTCAGCTCTGCGCGGTGATGCGCGCCAGCCGCTGTGCTTCGGCCCGCGTGGCACGGGCGATGGCGTCCTCGTCGGCGGTCAGCAACCGGCCGTCCTCGACGATCTGCCGCCCGTCCACGAAGGAGGCGGTGACCGGTGCCGCCGCGCCCAGTACCAGGGCGGTCACCGGGTCGGCGATCGAGGCGTGGGCCAGCGTGTCCATCCTCCACAGCACCAGGTCGGCCAGCTTGCCCGGCTCCAGCGAGCCGATCTGGCCGGCCCGGCCGAGCACCTGGGCGCCGCCGTAGGTGCCCAGGCGCAGCGCCTGACGGGCGTTCAGGGCCGCCTCGCGGTGTGCGCCGAGGCGGTTGATCAGCAGGGCGTTGCGCAGTTCGGTGTGGAGTTCGCCGGACTCGTTGGAGGCGGTGCCGTCGACACCGAGGCCGACCGGGACGCCCGCCGCCAGCATGTCGGGGACCCGGGCGATTCCGGCCGCGAGGCGGGCGTTGGAGGAGGGGCAGTGCGCCACACCGGTCTTCGTGCGGGCGAAGGCGGCGATGTCGGAGTCGTTCATGTGGACGCAGTGCGCCATCCACACGTCCTCGCCCAGCCAGCCCGTGGACTCGAAGTAGTCGGTGGGGCCCATGCCGAACAGTTCGTGGCAGAACTTCTCCTCCTCGACCGTCTCCGAGCCGTGGGTGTGCAGCCGTACGCCGAGCCGGCGGGCCAACTCCGCGGCCTGCTGGAGCAGTTCGGTGGAGACGGAGAACGGGGAGCAGGGGGCGACGGCGACCTGCGTCATGGCGTCGAAGGAGGCGTCGTGGTGCCGCCGAACGGTCTCCTCGGTGGCGGCGAGCGCGCCCTGGAGCGTCTCCACGGCGAAGTCCGGCGGCAGTCCGCCGTCCTTCTCGCCGCGGTCCATCGAACCGCGGGCCAGGGTGAACCGCACGCCCGTCTCGCGGGCCGCCCGGATGATCGCGCCGGACAGGTCTCCGGAGCCGTGCGGGAAGACGTAGTGGTGGTCCATGGCGGTGGTGACGCCGCCGCGGGCCATCATCGCCAGCGACCCCTGGGCCGCCGCGTACACCATCTCCTCGTCGATGCGCGCCCAGGTCGGGTAGAGCGCGACGAGCCAGTCGAACAGGTTGTGGTCG
This sequence comes from Streptomyces sp. NPDC001231, assembly GCF_042896885.1. Taxonomy (NCBI): domain Bacteria; kingdom Bacillati; phylum Actinomycetota; class Actinomycetes; order Kitasatosporales; family Streptomycetaceae; genus Streptomyces; species Streptomyces sp. NPDC001231. Next base: position 220,720 of record NZ_JBIAXS010000013.1, on the reverse strand, counting down.
GTGGCCAGGCCCCGGGTGATCCACTGGTAGAAGTGGTGGTGGGTGTTGACCAGACCGGGCGTGGCCAGATGGCCGCTCGCGTCGATCCGGCGCACCACGTCCTTCAGCCCCTCGGGGGCCTTGCCCGCGCCGACCGACTCGATCCGGTTGCCGGCGAGGACGAGGTGTCCGAAGGCGTACTCCGTGTCGTCCGCGTCCACGGTCGCGATCGCGCAGTTCTCGATGACGACGCGCTGGGCTGCCGATGGTGCCATTGCGCTTCCTTGTCTTTGGTGGCGGCCCGTGGACGTGGGGCGTCCACGGGGAGGGCACGGCAGGACCCTAGGAGGATTTGAGTGCCGGAGCCGTGCTGCTCCGGGTGCCGAGGTGGTGGAAGAACAGGTTGAGCATGACGGCGACGATGGCGCCGGCGCTGATTCCGGAGCCGAGGACGGTCTGCGCCCAGGCGGGGAACCGGGTGTAGAAGGTGGGCGCGGCCAGCGGGATGATGCCGGCGCCGAGGGCCACGGCGACCAGGATGATGTTGGAGCTGTCGTCCAGTCCGGCCTCGGACAGGGTGCGGATGCCGCTGACGGCGATCGAGCCGAAGAGCACGATGCCCGCGCCTCCGAGGACCGGCATGGGCACCAGGGAGACGACCGCGCCGAGGACCGGGAAGGCGCCGAGGAGCAGCAGGGCGGAGCCGGCGACGGCGACGACGTAGCGGCTGCGCACCCGGGTCAGCGAGACGACGCCTACGTTCTGGGCGAAGGCGGAGGTGGGGAAGCCGCCGAAGACGGGGCCGAGCAGGGTGGCGAGGCCGTCGGTGCGCAGGCCGCGGGTGATGGTCCGGGCGTCGGCGCGGCGGTCGCAGATCTCGCCGAGGGCGAGCATGCCGGCGCTGGACTCGGTCATCAGCACCAGCATCACGATGCACAGCGACAGGATGGCCGCGGGCTGGAACACGGGGGCGCCGAAGGCGAAGGGGGTGGGCAGCGCGGCGACCGGGGCGGACGCGATGCCTCGGAAGTCGGCCATGCCGAACGGAAGGGCGGCCAGGGTGCCGATGAGCAGTCCGAACAGCAGGGCGACCTGTTTGACGAAGCCCTTGCCGAAGCGCTGGATCAGCAGGATCACCACGAGGGTGAACGCGGCGAGGGCGAGGTTCTTCATGGAGCCGAAGCCGGCGGCGGTCCGGTCGCCGCCCTGCGCCCAGCCGACGGGCACCGGCATCAGCGTGACCCCGATGAGGGTGATCACCACGCCGGTGACCAGTGGCGGGAAAAACTTCAGCAGCCGTCCGAAGAACGGGCCGACGGCCAGGCAGAAGGCGCCGGCGACCATCACCGCGCCGTAGATCGCGGGGAGTTGGTGGCCCTTGGCGTTGTTCTCGGCGATGGCGAGGATGGGGGCGATGCCGGCCGAGGAGGCGGCGTTCACGAACGGCAGGCGGTTGCCCACGAGTTGCTTGATGCCGATGGTCTGGAGGATCGTCGCGACGCCGGCGATCAGCAGGCTGGCGGCGATGAGCCGGGTGCGGCCCGCGATGTCGAGGCCGCAGGCCTGGCCGATGATGAGCGGAGGGGTGACAACGCCCGCGTACATGGCGGCGATGTGCTGGAGTGCGGCGGGGACGAGCCGCGAGGGGTGGAGCTTCTCGTCGACCGGGTGCACGGACGTGACGGCGTCCTCGGTGTGCACCGGCGGGGTGGAACACGGGCCTTCGACGGGCCCTTGAGCAGGCAGTGCCATTTCGTTCCCTCCGGTGTGGCGCGCCACCGGTCCGGAGCGGGTCCGGTGGCGCGCGTCCCGCGTCAGAGGTTTGTCATGTCGACCGGGATGAGCTGCTCGGCGCCGTCCCGCAGGATGGTGGCCTCGATCAGGCCATAGGGGCGGTCGGCGGCGTAGTAGACGGCGCCGTCCTTGGCATCGTTCTCGATCCCGAAGGGCGACAGGTCCGAGCGGAAGTGGTGCTTGTTGGGCATCGAGAAGCGGATCTCGTCGACCTCGTCGCGGGAGTTCAGCACTCGCACACCCATTTCGAAGAGGGTCTGCTGGAGCGAGTACGAGTAGGTCTCGGCGAACGCCTGCAGCGCGTGCTTGCGCACCCCGTTGTACGAGCGCTCCCAGTCGGGGGCGTGCGAGTCGATGCCGTTCCAGTTGTGCCGCCACCAGGTGGAGACGGTGGTGGCGAGGATGCGGTCGTGGTCCTCCTCGAGGGAGGTGTACTTGTCCTTCAGGAAGCCGAAGAACTCGGAGTTGGTCGAGTTCAGGACGGTCAGGTCCTTGAATCCGGAGAGCACCTGGATTCCGTGGCCGTCGTAGGTGATCTGGGCGACGCGGGTCTCCTGGCCCTTGCGGACGAAGGAGTGGGCGATCTCGTCCGAGCCGACGAAGCGCGCGCCGGACTGCGAGGTCTCGATCCGCTCCCAGGCGTACTCTTCGACGCGGATGCGGGCCCGGTGGATGGGCTCGGTGTTGTCCACGAAGTGGCGGGCGAGCTTGACGCCGAAGTCCTCGGCGCTCTGGATCCCGTGTTCCTTGGCGAAGGCGAACACCGTGTTCTTGGTGGTGTCGGTCGGCAGGACGTTCGCGTTGGAACCGCTGCGGTGGACCTCCTCCATGTCGCCGGAGAGGGCGATGGAGACGTTCAGGTCCTTGATGTGGTGCGTGTCGCCGTCACGCGTGATCTTGACAACTCGGTTCTCGGCCTTGCCGTACTGGTTCTGTCCCAGGACGAAACGGGTCATGGTGTCGGTCAGCTCCCTCGGTAAACGGAGTAGCCGAACGGGTTGAGCAGCAGCGGAACGTGGTAGTGCTCACCGGGCACCACCGCGAAGGCGATGGTGACCTCGGGGAAGAACACCGGCCGGCCGTTCTCGCTGTCCCGGAGCGCGGGGGCGTCCTGCTGGGCCGCGGCTTGTTTCTTGGCGAAGTACGTCTCGGTGTCGAACTCGAGCCGTACGTGGGTGGTGCCCTCCGGCGGCGCCGGAAGGTCCTTGCACCGCCCGTCGGCGTCGGTCGAGGATCCGCCGAGCGCCTGCCAGTCCGCATCCCGCCCGGAACGGGCCAGGATGCGGACGGCGACGCCCGCTGCGGGGCGGCCGGCGGAGGTGTCCAGGATGTGCGTGGACACGGAGGCGGTGGTCTCGGTGCTCATGTTTTCCTCTTCGGGCGTCTTCTCAGGCGTCTTCGAGCAGTCGGGCGAGCCGGATGCGGTTGATCTTCCCCAGTTCGCTGCGGACGATCTCGCGTTCCTGCTCCGGCGCGTTGCCGATCCGCTCCTTGAGCGCGTCGCGCATCTGCTCGCCGGTCCGGCCGGTGGCGCAGATGAGGAAGACGTGGCCGAACTTGTCCTGGTAGGCCAGGTTGAGGTCGAGCATCTCGGCCTTGAGTTCCTCGGAGGCGCCGGCCATGCCGCGCTGTTCGCGGGCCGAGGCCGGGTCGCCGGGCTTGGGACGGCCTATCGGCGGGTGGCCGGCCATCGCCTCCCCGAGGTCCGCGGGGGTCAGCTCCGACATGGCGGCGTCGCTCGCGGCTTCGAGGTCGTCGGGGGTGCCGCAGGGGCGGGCCGCCAGCATCCGCTCGACCCATGTTGTGCTGGCGCACGCTTCCAGAAGGGCGGCTCGGGCCGCGGCTTCGGGGAGGGCGTTGAATCGGGCGAGGCCCGGTGGCGTTGAGGTCGAAGTCACGGGAGCCTCCGTGGGCTGTTGACGGCCTTCGCGTTGAACGGGCTGCGGATAGCTAACGCCCTGTCGAACACTGCGTCAACAGTTTGTTGAAAATTCCGGGACGACGGGCCCGGTGGCGGCTCAGCCCTGCTTGTCGCGGTTGAGGTAGTTGTAGACGGTGAAGCGGCTGACGCCCAGCGCGCTCGCCACGGTCTCCACCCCATGCCGGACGGAGAAGGCTCCGCGCGCCTCGAGCACCCGCACGACCTCCTGCTTGGCCTTGCGGTCCAGGTCCGCGAGCGGCATGCCCTGCCTGCGCTCCATGGCGGCCAGGATGTGGTCCAGCGAGTCGGCGAGCTGCGGCAGGCGTACGGCGACGGCCACGGCACCCTCCCAGGAGAGCACGACGTCGTCGGGGCCGGCCTCGTCGGGCGGGAGCATCCGGCCGCCGATCGCGTCGACCAGCGGCTTCAGGGCCGCGATGAAGGGCTCCTCCCCGATCACCTCCCGTCCTCCCCGATCACGGTGACCTGAAGGGAGATCCGGGTGGCGCCGGCCCGGAGGGTCCTGCGCAGCAGGGCGTCCACGGCGTCCAGGACGGCGTCGGCACCCCCCTCGGCCGTGTTGCCGAACGGGCCGACGTCCACGGCGTCCAGCTCGGCGGCCTCGACGACCTCCCGCGCCACCACCGCGTGCGCGGGGGCCTCGTCCAGGTCGAAGGGTTCGGTCGTGAACTCCACTCTCAATCGCACGCGCACAACCTAACGTGCGGGCCGCTTTCCGGGCAGTCCCGGCGACCGGGATCCACACAGGCGCCCACACCCTCTTGACAAGCCACGACACCCCCCGGCAGTCTTCCATTAGGCAGAAACAAACTTCCGCCATACGGAATACGGCGACAACGGAAGGGAGCGCGGCCCTGATGGGATTCGCAGACCAGCGCTTCAACGTCAACCTGTCGATCCTCTTCACGGAACTCCCGCTCCTGGAGCGGCCGGCGGCCGCCGCCGCGGCCGGCTTCACCGCGGTCGAACTGTGGTGGCCGTGGATCGACTCCCCCACCCCGGAGCGTTCCGAGACCGATGCCCTGAAGAAGGCGATCGAGGACGCGGGCGTACAGCTCACCGGCCTGAACTTCTACGCGGGCAAGCTCCCGGGCCCCGACCGCGGCGCACTGTCCGTCCCCGGTGAGGAGTCGGAGAGGTTCCGCGCCAACATCGACGTGGCCGCGGATCTCGCCCAGTCCCTCGGCTGCACGGCCCTCAACGCCCTGTACGGCAACCGGGTCGAGGGCGTGGACCCGGCCGAGCAGGACGCGCTCGCGCTGGACAACCTGGTCCTCGCGGCCCGGGCCGCCGACCGGATCGGCGCGATCCTGCTGATCGAGGCACTGAACAAGCCGGAGTCGCCGCTGTACCCGCTGGTGAGCGCGCCCGCCGCCGTCGAGGTGGTGGACAAGGTGAACGCGGCGTCGGGCCTCGGCAACGCCAGGTTCCTGATGGACCTGTACCACCTGTCCATGAACGGCGAGGACCTGCCGTCGGTGATCGAGCGGTACGCCGCGCGGACCGGCCACGTCCAGATCGCCGACAACCCCGGCCGCGGCGCGCCCGGCACGGGCTCGCTCCCACTGGAGGACCTCCTCGGCCAGCTGGGGAAGGCCGGCTACGACGGCTGGGTCGGCCTGGAGTACAAGCCGGGCGACAGGCCGAGCGCCGAGGCCTTCGCGTGGCTGCCGGCCGAGGCCCGAGCGGCCCGCTGACCAGCCCCGGCACCTTCCAGGGCCCCGACTCCCAGACGCAGCACAGAAGTTAGAGAGGCACCCGCACATGACCACCACCCTTCCCAAGGTCGCCTGGATCGGCCTCGGCATCATGGGCTCCCCCATGTCCGAGAACCTGATCAAGGCGGGCTACGCCGTCACCGGCTACACGCTGGAGCAGGCGAAGCTGGACCGGCTGGCCGCCGCGGGCGGCACCGCGGCGGGCTCGATCGCCGAGGCGGTCCGGGACGCCGACGTGATCGTCACGATGGTGCCCGCGTCGCCGCAGGTCGAGGCCATCGCCTACGGCGCGGACGGCATCCTGGAGAACGCGCGCTCCGGCGCGCTGCTGATCGACATGTCCTCGATCACCCCGCAGACCTCGATCGACCTGGCCGCCGCCGCCAAGGACAAGGGCATCCGGGTCCTGGACGCCCCCGTCTCCGGCGGTGAGGCGGGCGCCGTCGAGGCGGTGCTGTCGATCATGGTCGGCGGCGAGCAGGCCGACTTCGACACGGCCAAGCCGCTCTTCGAGGCCCTGGGCAAGACGATCGTGCTGTGCGGCCCGCACGGCTCCGGCCAGACCGTGAAGGCCGCCAACCAGCTGATCGTCGCCGTGAACATCCAGGCGTGCGCCGAGGCCGTGGTCTTCCTGGAGAAGTCGGGCGTGGACCTGAAGGCGGCGCTGGACGTCCTCAACGGCGGCCTGGCGGGCTCGACCGTGCTGACGCGGAAGAAGGACAACTTCCTCCAGCGGGACTTCAAGCCGGGCTTCCGCATCGACCTGCACCACAAGGACATGGGCATCGTGACGGACGCGGCCCGCACCGTAGGCGCCGCCCTGCCCGTCGGCGCGGTGGTCGCCCAGCTGGTGGCCTCCCTGCGCGCGCAGGGCGACGGAGGCCTGGACCACTCGGCCCTGCTGCGGGCCGTGGAGCGCCTGTCCGGCGCCCAGGTCTGACGGACCCCAGACCTCCGGACGGCGCCGCCGCCGACACCAGTCATGTCGCGCCCAGGCGGCGGCGCCGTCCGGATCCACCACCCCTTGTTCAACAAACTGTTGACGCGTCGATCACACCGATCCTAGGCTCCACGCAAGCGGAAACTCCACGAAGCGGAAACGCATTTCCGCTGCTCCTCTGCACGGAAGGTCCCTGATGTCGAAGCGCGTCCTCACGACCGAGTCCGGCGCCCCGGTCGCCGACAACCAGAACTCCGCCTCCGCCGGCATCGGCGGCCCCCTCCTCCTCCAGGACCAGCACCTGCTGGAGAAGCTGGCGCGCTTCAACCGCGAGCGGATCCCGGAGCGCGTGGTGCACGCCCGCGGCTCCGGCGCCCACGGCCACTTCGAGGTGACCGACGACGTCACCGGTTACACCCACGCCGATTTCCTGAGCACGGTCGGCAGGCGCACCGAGGTGTTCGCGCGCTTCTCCACGGTGGCGGACTCCCTCGGCGGCGCGGACGCGGTGCGCGACCCGCGCGGCTTCGCGGTGAAGTTCTACACCGAGGAGGGCAACTACGACCTCGTCGGCAACAACACGCCGGTGTTCTTCGTCAAGGACCCGGTGAAGTTCCCCGACTTCATCCACTCGCAGAAGCGCGACCCGTTCACGGGCCGTCAGGAGCCGGACAACGTCTGGGACTTCTGGGCGCACTCCCCCGAGGCCACGCACCAGGTGACCTGGCTGATGGGCGACCGCGGCATCCCCGCCTCGTACCGCCACATGAACGGCTACGGCTCGCACACGTACCAGTGGACGAACGCCGAGGGCGAGGCCTTCTTCGTCAAGTACCACTTCAAGACCAACCAGGGCATCCGCTGCCTGTCCACCGAGCAGGCCCAGGAGATCGCGGGCACGGACCCGGCCTCCCACCAGACGGACCTGCTCCAGGCGATCGAGCGCGGGGTGCACCCGTCCTGGACGCTGTACGTCCAGATCATGCCGGCGGCCGAGGCGGCCGACTACCGCTTCAACCCCTTCGACGTGACCAAGGTCTGGCCGCACAGGGACTACCCGCTGCGGCGGGTGGGCCGGCTGGTCCTGGACCGCAACCCGGACAACGTGTTCGCCGAGGTCGAGCAGGCCGCGTTCTCCCCGAACAACTTCGTGCCGGGCGTCGGCCCGTCGCCGGACAAGATGCTCCAGGGGCGGCTGTTCGCCTACGCCGACGCCCACCGCTACCGCCTGGGTGTCAACCACACCCAGCTCGCGGTGAACGCACCGAAGGCCGTGCCCGGCGGCGCGGACAACTACGGCCGTGACGGCCTCATGGCGTCCAACTCCCAGGGCCGGTACGCCAAGAACTACGAGCCGAACTCCTACGACGGCCCCGTCGAGACCGGCCGTCCGCTGTCGGCCCCGCTGGCGGTGACGGGCCACACGGGCACCCACGCGGCGCCCCCGCACACCAAGGACGACGACTTCTTCCAGGCCGGCGAGCTGTACCGGCTGATGTCCGAGGAGGAGAAGCGGCGTCTGGTCGCGAACATCGCCGGCGGCCTCTCGCAGGTCTCCCGCGACGACGTGATCGAGAAGAACCTCGCGCACTTCCACGCCGCCGACCCGGACTACGGCAGGCGCGTGGAGGAGGCGGTACGCGCCCTGCGCGAGGACTGACACCGAGACCCGCGTACGGGGTCCAACGGGAGGTCATGCCCCGGACCCCGTACGCGTACGGCCCGCCCGGGCCGTCGGGCGACCCGGATGAGGGGTGGCCGCCCGATGGCCGTGCGGGCGCGTGGACCGCGGCGGCGTGCGAGCCAGTGCGGTGGTGAAGGCGACGGAGCGTTCTCCCGACCGGAGGGAGGACGTCCCGGAGCCGTCGCACCCGCCGCGGTCCCGGCCACCCGCCTCGCCCAGAACGGTCCTGCCGCGAGGCCCCTGATCCCGTCCGGCGGCGCGAATGTCCTGTCGCGCCCAGTCTCGCGCCGTCGGACGGCAACCAAGCGGACCGCAGGAGGAGCGCCGGACCCGGGTCGGAACCCGGGTCCGGCGCTCCTCGTCGTCCACCAGGTCCCGGTGTCCCCGGGGTGCGGACCGGGAGCCGGCGCAGGAGGCTGAGGGTCAGGAGGCTGAGGACATGGACAACCCCACGAAGCATCCGCACATCGTGGTGCACGCACCGGCCCTGGACGGCTCCCGGCGGGTGACCGAGGGCGACGTGACCCTCGGACTCGCGTCCCACCTGGACGACGTGGTCGAAATCCTGCGACTGGCCGACCTGGACCGCGTGGAGGTCGAGGAAAGCGACCTCATCGAATGGCAGGGCGGCGGCCCCGAGACCTGGCCGGGCCTACCGGAACACGACGACACCTGAACGTACGGAGCAGCCGGGCCGCCGCATGGCCGGCGGACGGTGCGGCTGGGGTGTCTACCGCAGTGGGCGTACCGCGGGTACGGCATGCTCAAATCATGCTCTGAAGTAGGGGCGGCAGGTATCGGGCAGCCCCGGATGCGGGCACATTCTCCTCGACGGGGCCCGCCGGTACGGGGGCGGCGGGCCCCGTGTTCCGGCCGCTGGGGGTCCCATGGACAGTGACGCAACGAACCGGCTCGCGCCGCACGAGATCGCGTTTCTACGGGGCGGCCGCCGCGCCGCCGTCACGGTCGCCGTGCTCGCTCTGCGGGCGCGGGGCGCCGTCGGTCCCGGACGCGGCGGCACGATGCGCACCACGGGGCCGGCCCACGGCGCGGGGGCGGATCTCCCCGCCCTCCCCCACCTGACGAAGACCGTGCACGCCGCCCTCTACCGCCCCGCGGGCATGCGGCAGTTGCTGGACCGGGAACCCGTCGCGCTCGCACTGATCGACCTGCGCTACGAACTCACCGTCGCCGGGCTGCTGCGCGTCTTCCCGCCCGGGCGCACCCGGGCGGGCCGGCGAACCCTGAGGGACCTGCGGGACCGGCATCCGCTGCCCGCCACCGGAAGGGGCCTGTCGTTCGACGACCGGCTGCTGGCCGTGGCCCTGTACGGGGACCGGGCGCTGACCCGGCTCATGCCGCGCTTCGCGCGGGAGGGGGGACTCCTCGGGCGGGGCGGGACGACCGAGCGGGAGCTGCCGCAGTCCTGGGGCGGCGGCTCGGGCGGCTTCAGCTGCGCTTCCGTGTGACGGCTCCGACGAGGTACGTCGGAACAGCATGAACATGAGAAGGGGACGGCCCCCTGCGGGCGGGCCGCCCCCTTCGATCGGTGTCCGTGCCTCAGACCTTCAGTGCCCTGATGGAGGTCGGGGCGTGGCCGGGCTCCGTGGCCACTTCCTCGAACTCGACCACGTTGCTGATGTCGTTGGTGCCCGACATCGAGATGTTGGTGACCCGCTCCAGGATCGCCTCGACGACGACCGGCACCCGGTGCTCGGCGGCGAGTTTCTTGGCCTCCTCGAGGGCGGCGCCGAGCTCATTGGGGTCGGTCACCCGGATCGCCTTGCAGCCCAGGCCCTCGGCGACCTTGACGTGGTCGACGCCGTAGACGCCCAGCTCGGGCGAGTTGATGTTCTCGAACTCCAGGTTGACCTGGAAGTCGATGTCGAAGGCGCGCTGCGCCTGGCGGATCAGGCCCAGGTAGGAGTTGTTGACCAGCACGTGGACGTAGGGGATCTTGTGCTGCGCGCCGACCGCCAGCTCCTCGATCATGAACTGGAAGTCGTAGTCGCCGGAGAGGGCGACGACGGACGCCTCCGGGTCGGCCTTGGCGACACCGAGCGCGGCCGGGACGGTCCAGCCGAGCGGCCCGGCCTGGCCGCAGTTGATCCAGTGCCGCGGCTTGAAGACGTGCAGCATCTGGGCGCCGGCGATCTGCGAGAGACCGATCGTGGAGACGTACCGGGTCTCCGGGCCGAAGGCCTTGTTCATCTCCTCGTAGACGCGCTGCGGCTTGATCGGGATGTCGTCGAAGTGCGTACGGCGCTGGAGCTTCGCCCGCTTCTCCTGCGCGGCGGCGGCCCAGGCGGAGCGGTCGGGCAGCCGTCCGGCCGCCTTCAACTCCCGTGCCACCTCGACGAACAGCTCCAGCGCGGCCTTGGCGTCGGAGGCGATGCCGTAGTCGGGGGCGAAGATCTTGCCGATCTGGGTGGGCTCGATGTCGACGTGGACGAACTTCCGGCCGGCCGTGTAGACGTCCAGCTTGCCGGTGTGGCGGTTGGCCCAGCGGTTGCCGATGCCGAGGACGAAGTCGGACTCCAGGAAGGTCGCGTTGCCGTAGCGGTGCGAGGTCTGGAGGCCGACCATCCCCGCGTTCAGCTCGTGGTCGTCGGGCAGGACGCCCCAGCCCATCAGGGTCGGGACGACCGGAGTGCCCGTCAGCTCCGCGAACTCCACGAGGAGTTCGGACGCGTCGGCGTTGATGACACCGCCGCCCGCGACGATCAGCGGCCGCTCGGACTCGTTGAGCAGCGCGACCGCCTTCTCGACCTGGGCGCGGGTCGCGGCCGGCTTGTAGACGGGCAGCGGCTCGTACGTCTCCGGGTCGAACTCGATCTCGGTGAGCTGGACGTCGATCGGCAGGTCGATCAGGACCGGGCCGGGACGGCCGGAGCGCATCAGGTGGAAGGCCTGCTGGAAGACGCCGGGAACCTGCGCGGCCTCCAGGACGGTGACGGCCATCTTGGTCACCGGCTTGGCGATGGAGGCGATGTCGACGGCCTGGAAGTCCTCCTTGTGGATCACGGCGGTGGGGGCCTGGCCCGTGATGCACAGGATCGGGATGGAGTCGCCGGTGGCCGAGTACAGGCCCGTGATCATGTCGGTGCCGGCGGGGCCGGAAGTGCCGATGCAGACGCCGATGTTGCCCGCGTGGGTCCTCGTGTAGCCCTCGGCCATGTGCGAGGCGCCCTCCACATGGCGGGCGAGGGTGTGGTTGATGCCGCCGGACGCCTTGAGCGCCGCGTAGAAGGGGTTGATCGCGGCGCCCGGCACACCGAACGCGGCGGTGACGCCCTCGCGCTTGAGGATCTCAACTGCCGCACGGGCAGCGGTCATACGAGCCATCGAGTTCTCCTGCTTCGGCTGTCTTCGGCTGTCGGATTCGCACGCCCGTCGCGCCCCGCGGTTGCTGCTCTTCCGTATAGCGGAAACTACTTTCTACTATCTGGAAGCAATGTAAGTGCGGCCCGCGAAGGGCGTCAAGAGTGGGCAAGGGGCGGCCCCGGCTGGCGGAAACTCCGGACAGGCGGGGGTTCGGCGGAGTCCCATGGGACGTTCCCCGACCGCCGCCCCCGCCGCGACACCTTGGAATGGGCCATGCTCGGGAGCGGCCCGCCGCGCCGCCCTGCCTGCCGCCGCGCACGCCTGAGCGCCCGGCAAGCCGGGGCGCCCGGGGAACCGCGCCGCCCAAGACGACAAAGGCGCTCATGGGTGACGGTGGCGCTCACCGCGCCGATCGGGCCGGGTGCGACCTTCGAGACGGCTGTCTATTCGTGACCCGGACCTGGCTGAGCGGGGTCGGTCGAGGTTGTTACGGGTTTGGTGTGGAGGACCTCGCGGGCCTGCTCGGCTGCGCGGGTGATGCTCTCGCTGATGAAGTCGAGAAAGCGGGCGATGTTCTCCAGGCGAGCGGCGGCGGGGGTACGGGGGCCGAGGACGGTGACGCCTTGACGTGCGGTCGCGACGAGCTGGTCGTTGGACCGGGCACTGGCGATCGTCGCCTGGTAGAAGAGTTCGTCGTCGACGATGTAGCGGTCGCGGCGGCGTTCGTCGCGTTCCCGGCGGACCAGGCTCTGACTCTCCAGGAAGGCGATCGCCTTGGAGATGGACGCCGGGCTGACCTGGAGGCGCTGAGCGAGTTGGGACGCGGTGAGGCTGCCCGCGTCTGTGGTGAACAGGCAGGTCAGCACCCGGGCCGTCATCTTGGGCAGGCCCGAGGCCATGAGGACGGTGGTGAGCGTCTCCTCGTACTCGGCCACGGCCTCGGCGTCGCGCCCGTGCGGCTGGGGGACCGACTCCGACCCGCGGGAGGGGGCGGGCCTGCGCCGGCGAGCGCGGTGTTCGGTGGCGCGGTGGGCCAGGTCGGCGCGGTAGGCGGTGGGGCCGCCGTTGCGCATCACCTCGCGCGTGACCGTCGAGGTCGGACGGTCGAGGCGGCGGGCGATCTCGGCGTAGGCGAGGCTGTCGGCCAGCCCCAGCGCGATCTGCTGGCGTTCCTGCTGGGTGAGCCTGCCTCCCGGCATCGCGATCTCCTCGGTGGTCCTTCGTGGTGGTCCCGCCGCCACCCTAGCGTTCACTCTTCACCCATTGCAATGATCGGAGCAGTCTCCGTTGCGTTACTAATGAGTCCGTTGCAACACTTATTCGGCCTCCACCTGCATCGATGCTAATTCTGTGCAACAAGTATGTTGATGGCTCCTGGAAAGCAACGTAGCGTTTCTGGCATCGGAAACAACGAGCGAGCACGGGAGAGCATGATGCAGAAGTTCGACAGCCCCGCCCCGATCTCCGCCGTCCTGGACATCCCCGCCGGACGCGTCCAGTTCATCGCCGCCGACCGCGCCGACACCACCGTCGAGGTCCTGCCCGCCAACCCGTCCAAGAAGCGCGACGTCCAGACCGCCGAGCAGACCACCGTCGCCTACGCCGACGGCGTCCTGCGGATCCGCACCGCCGAGCCCAAGAACCAGCTCTTCGGCCCCTCCGGGTCCCTGGAGGTCACCGTCCAGCTGCCCGCCGGCTCCCGCGTCGAGGTCAAGGCCGCCGGATCGGAGCTCCGCGGCGTCGGCCGCCTCGGCGACGTCTCCTTCGAGGGCGCGTACCGTCAGATCAAGATCGACGAGGCCGCGAGCGTCCGTCTCACCGCGCTCGACGGCGACGTCGAGGTCGGCCGACTGGGCGGCCCCGCGGAGATCAGCACCGCGAGGGGCGACATCCGGATCACCGAGGCCGTGCGCGGCACGGTCGTGCTCCGCACCCAGTCCGGCGACATCTCGGTCGCCGCCGCCGGCGGCGTCTCGGCCACCCTGGACGCCGGCACCGGCTACGGCCGCGTCAGCAACTCCCTCAAGAACGACGGCACCGCCGAACTCGACATCCGCGCCACCACCTCCCACGGCGACATCACCGCCCGCAGCCTGTGAAGGAGCAGAGCCAGGACCATCCGGCCGGGCCCGGGGCGATCGGGATCCTGCCGGTCGTCGCCGAGGACGTCTACGGAGCGTTTCGCCGCGGCGCACCGGGCCGACCGGAATCCGGACCGCACCCCGCGGCCGGTGAACCGCACGGCCGACGCCCCGCGCACCACGGGTGCGTGAGGCGTCGGCCATCCGTTCACAGGGTGTACTTCTCGCGGAGTTCCACCTTGCGCACCTTCCCCGAGACCGTCATCGGGAAGGAGTCCAGGATGCTCAGCCGGCTCGGGATCTTGTAATGGGCCAACTGGCCCTCGCAGAAGGCCCGCAGGTCCTCCAGGGTCAGCGGGTCGGCCGCGTCCAGCGGGATGACGCAGGCCAGCACCTCCTCGCCGTACTTCTCGTGCGGCACGCCGACCACCTGGACGTCGCGGATCTTCGGGTGGCCGTAGAGGAACTCCTCGATCTCGCGGGGGTAGATGTTCTCGCCCCCGCGGATGATCATGTCCTTGATACGGCCGACGATCTCGACGTACCCGTCCTCGCGCATCACCGCCAGGTCGCCCGTGTGCATCCAGCGGCCCGGGTCGACGGCCTCGGCGGTCTTCTCGGGCTCGTTCCAGTAGCCGAGCATCACGCTGTAGCCGCGGGTGCACAACTCGCCTGCCACGTCACGGGGTTGGGTGACGCCGGTGGCCGGGTCGACGACCTTGACCTCCAGGTGCGGCAGTACGCGGCCGACCGTGCCGGTGCGGTGTTCGAGGTCGTCGTCCATCCGGGTCTGGAGGGAGACCGGCGAGGTCTCGGTCATGCCGTAGCAGATGGAGACCTCCTCCATGTGCATCTCGGCGACCACCCGCTTCATCACCTCCACCGGGCAGGGCGAGCCCGCCATGATGCCGGTGCGCAGGGAAGTGAGGTCGTACGACGCGAAGTCGGGGAGGTTCAGCTCCGCGATGAACATCGTCGGCACCCCGTACAGCGAGGTGCAGCGCTCCTGCTGCACGGCCTCCAGGGTGGCCCTCGGCTCGAAGGACGGCGCCGGGATGACCATGCACGCGCCGTGCGAGGTCGCCGCCAGGTTGCCCATCACCATGCCGAAGCAGTGGTAGTAGGGCACGGGGATGCAGATCCGGTCCCGTTCGGTGTAGCCGACCGTACGGCCCACCCAGTAGCCGTTGTTGAGGATGTTGTGGTGGGAGAGCGTGGCGCCCTTGGGGAAGCCCGTGGTGCCCGAGGTGTACTGGATGTTGACCGGGTCGTCACAACTCAACTCGGCCTGTGTCGCCATCAGCTGATCTGCCGTCACACCGGCTCCGGCGGCCGTCAGCGCGTCCCACGACGGGTCGCCGATGTAGACGGTCTCCCGCAGCTCGGGGCACTTGCCGCGGACCTGCTCGACCAGCGCCCGGTAGTCGGTGCCCCGGTGGGCCTGCGAGGCGACCAGCAGCGAGATGCCGGCCTGCCGGAGCACGTACTCCACCTCGTGGGCCCGGTAGGCCGGGTTGATGTTCACCATGATCACGCCGATGCGGGCGGTGGCGTACTGGACGAGCACCCACTCGGGGCAGTTGACCGCCCAGATCCCGACCCGGTCGCCCTTGGCCACGCCCTTGGCGAGCAGTCCGCGCGCCACCTCGTCGACGGCGGCGCCGAACTCGGCGTAGGTCCAGCGGCGTCCGGAGGGCACGTCGACGAGCGCCTCGCGGTCGCCGAAGGCGGCGACCGCCCGGTCGAGGTTGGCGCCGATGGTGTCGCCCAGCAGAGGGGTGCCGCTTGTTCCGTGGGCGTAGGACAGTTCGGTCGCCGCCAGTGCGCTCACCGGAAGTCCTCCTCGCGGTACTCGTTCGCCGAGCCCTCGGCCGTGGCCTCGCGCAGCTCGATCCGGCGGATCTTGCCGGAGACGGTCTTGGGCAGCTCGCCGAACTCCAGGCGGCGGATGCGCTTGTAGGGGGCGAGCACCTCCCGGGAGTGCTCGAAGAGCGCCTTCGCGGTGCCGGTGCCGGGCTCCCACCCCTCGGCGAGGACGACGTACGCCTTCGGCACCGCCAGGCGCAGCGGGTCCGGTGCGGGTACGACCGCCGCCTCGGCCACGGCCTCGTGCTCCAGCAGGGCGCTCTCCAGCTCGAACGGGCTGATCTTGTAGTCGGAGGCCTTGAAGACGTCGTCCGACCGCCCGATGTACGTCAGATATCCCTCCTCGTCCCTGGAGGCGACGTCCCCCGTCCGGTAGTAGCCGCCGGCCATCGCCTCCGCGGTGCGGTCCGGGTCGCCGTGGTAGCCGGTCATCAGGCCGACCGGGCGCGCGGAGAGGTCGAGCGCGATCTCGCCCTCGGCGGCGCCGGGCGCGCCGGACACCGGGTCGAGCAGTTCGACGCGGTAGCCGGGGCTGGGACGTCCCATGGAGCCGGTCTTCAGCGGCTGGCCGGGGCTGTTGGAGACCTGCACGGCGGTCTCGGTCTGGCCGAAGCCGTCCCTGATGGTCACGCCCCAGGCACGCCGGACCTGCTCGATGACCTCGGGGTTCAGCGGTTCGCCCGCGGCCACGGCCGCGCGGGGCGGGGTGCGCAGCTGGGTGAGGTCGGCCTGGATCAGCATGCGCCACACGGTCGGCGGGGCGCAGAAGGTGGTGACGCCCGCGCGGTCCATCTCGGCCATCAGCCGGGCGGCGTCGAAGCGGGTGTAGTTGTGGATGAAGACGGTCGCCTCGGCGTTCCACGGCGCGAACAGGTTCGACCAGGCGTGCTTGGCCCAGCCGGGCGAGGAGATGTTCAGGTGCACGTCACCCGGCTTCAGGCCGATCCAGTACATGGTCGCCAGGTGCCCGACGGGGTACGAGACGTGGGTGTGCTCCACCAGCTTGGGGCGGGCCGTGGTGCCCGAGGTGAAGTACAGCATCAGCGGGTCGTCGGCGAGGGTGGGCCCGTCCGGCACGAACTCGGCGGGGGCGGCGTACGCGTCCTCGTAGGGCTCCCAGCCCTCCTCGGGCAGGCCGCCGACCGAGATACGGGTGTAGGCGCCGGGGACGTCGACGAACTTCGCGGTGTCGGCGGCGCGTGCGATCACGTGCTTGACCCGGCCGCGTTCGACGCGGTCGGTCAGGTCGGCGGGCCCGAGCAGCGGGGTGGCGGGGATGACGACCGCGCGCAGCTTCATCGCGGCGAGCGCGGTCTCCCACAACTCGGCCTGGTTGCCGAGCATGACGAGGATGCGGTCCTCGGCGGCGACACCGCGGTCGCGCAGCCAGTTCGCCGCGCGGCTGGAACGCTCGGACATCTCGGCGAAGGAGAGGCGGGTCTCGGTGCCGTCCTCCTCGACGATGTGCAGGGCGGTGCGGTCGTTCCCCTCGGCGACGGCGTCGAACCAGTCCAGTGCCCAGTTGAAGTGGGAGGGGCGGGGCCACTCGAAGCCGGCGTAGGCGGTGGCGTAGTCCTCACGGTGTTCCAGCAGGAAGTCCCGTGCCCTGCGGAAGAGCTCCGTCGCCGTCGTCATCTGTCCTCCTAGGTTCCGGACCATTGCCGGGCGGCTCTCTGCCATCGTGTAATCCGTGATGTGCGTCTCACCACCCCCGAACGGGGGTGTGGTGGGGCGGGAAGGTCCACGGCGAAGGGGCGAGCGGTGAGGACGGAGGCGTCCGGGGCGGCGGAGATCCGCGGTGCGCTGGTACGGCTGCGGCGTGCGACGGGCCTCCCGGTCGCCTTCGGCGGCCTGGTCGAGCCGGGCCGGCCGCGGGTGCGGATCAGCGAGCTGACCGGCACGACGACGCTCGCGCTCAGGGCGCTCGCGGTGAGCTCCGGCAACGGGCTCGGTGGCAAGGCGGTGGCGCTCGCCCGCCCGTGCGCGGTCACGGACTACTCGCTGTCCCCGCGGATCAGCCACGAGTACGACGTCCCGGTCGCCGCGGAGGGACTGCGCTCGGTGCTGGCCGTGCCGGTGGTCGTACGGCGCCGGGTGCGCGGCGTGCTGTACGGTGCGCTGCGCACGGCCCAGCCGCTCGGCGACCGGACGCTGAGCGCGGCCGTGGAGGCGGCGCGGGACGTGGAGCAGGCTCTGGTGGCGGAGGAGCAGGCGCGGGACCTGCTGGCGGCGTCCCGTACGGCGCCCGCCCCGGACCCTGCGGACGGGGTCGCCTGGGAGCAGGTCCGCGAGGCCCACGCGGCCCTGCGCGCCCTGGCCCCCCGGATCTCCGACCCCGGCCTGCGCGCCGAACTCCTCGACGCCTGCGGTCTGTTGACCACGGTGGCCACCCCGGTGGCGGGCGTGAGCCTGGCCCCCCGCGAGATCGACGTACTGACCTGCGTCGCCGCCGGCGCGACCAACGCCGCCGCGGCGACCCGCCTGGGCCTGAGCCCGGAAACCGTCAAGAGCTACCTCCGCGCGGCCATGCGCAAACTGGGCGCCCACACCAGAGGCGAGGCAGTGGCAACGGCCCGCCGGGCGGGGGTTCTGCCGTAGGCCCTGTTCGGTGCCAGTGGCCGTCCGGGGCCTGGCGGGGTGGGCGGAGGGCCGCACTGTGGGCGGGTCGTAAGGCTGTGAGGGGCGTAGGAGTGCCGTGGGAAACGCTGGATCCAGTTTCAGCTGAAACGGTCGCCGGGAGCCGGGTCACCACTATTCTTCATGAGTGAAATGGAAGTCATATGCACGGGAAGAGGACGTCATAAGCCGCCTCGGTCATACGGCAGCTTCGTATACGCATCGCGTCTTCTTTGCCTCAACGCCGCATTTCTGGGTGGTTTCTCCTCGGGAGCAGTGTCTCCTGACAGGCGGACTCCAGAACAGGCTGGAATGCGCGCTCATTCGCACCGAGGATGGCATACCGCCCGACCCGTACATCGACCTTCTGCATTCGGCCACGAAGGCGCCGGCCGTATGCCCAGCCACCGTTGTCCCGGCGGAGGAGTCCGACGAGTTCGACGTTTCACGCCGGGCCTCCGGGTGCGGTTGGAGGGTGCCAAGGAATGGGGGAGAACGGGAACTCCCCCTTGCCGAGCACGGTCGCAGGACCGCCGTGTCCCTGCCGGACGCGGGCCGTCCCACGGCATGGTGACCGGCACAGGCAAGAAGACCTCCATGTGCGTCGCGCAGCCTTTGCCAGGCTTGACCAAGGGCACATCGACTCCCAAGTGGCACAAGCGGAACAACCGGCTAGCTTGGCTCTATGGGCATGTAGTCGGTGGAGGGCACGATGGCCGACGAGACAGCGGGGAACCCAGAAGTGACGTGGATCGGTGGGGACTGCCCGATGGCCGGGTTCCCGCGCCGGGCGTTTCTGCAGGGCACCGCAGCCGGAGTGGCCGCGGGAGCGGCGGCCGGAAGCGTGTGGAGCGGCAGCACGGCGGCCGCCGCCGACGGCTCCAGGGCCAACGCGCCACCGGCTTCCCGTGTGATTCCCTTCCACGGTGACCATCAGGCCGGCATCCTCACGCCGCCCCAGCGGGTCGCGATGTGCGTGGCGTTCGACGTGACCGCGGCCGACCGCAGGGAGCTGACCGAGCTGTTCCGCACGCTGACGGAGCGTGCCCGTCTCCTCACAGTGGGCGGAAAGCCGCCGCGAGTTCCCGCGACCGAAGCTCCGTCCGACAGTGGAATCCTGGGACCCACCCTCGCGGCGGACGGACTCACCTTCACCGTCGGGGTGGGCGCCTCTCTCTTCGACCGCTACGGATTGCACGCGCGCAAACCCGTTCAGCTCGTCACGATGACGCCCTTCCGCCACGACGACCTGGACAGCGCGCTCAGCCAGGGGGATCTGCTGCTCCAGATCTGCGCCGACAACCGGGACACGACGGTGCACGCGCTGCTGGACATCCTGACGCACTCGAAGTCCGCGATGAAGGTGCGCTGGCGTATCGACGGCCAGCGCAATCCGGAGCGTCCCGTCGGCATCCCGCGTGACTGGCTGGGCTTCAAGGACGGGATCACCAACCCCGACGTCACCAACAGCACGCAGATGAACCAGCTGGTCTGGGTCCAGCCGCACAGCGCGGAACCTGTCTGGGCAGCGGGGGGCACCTACCAGGTTGTGCGCATCGTGCACTTCTTCGTCGAGGCGTGGCAGAAGCTGCCCGTCGCCCAGCAGGAGCGTGTCATCGGCCGCCGCAAGGCGAGCGGAGCCCCCATGTACGCGGTGGGCGAGAACGCCCCGGACACGCTCGACCCCATCTACACGAATGATCCGCAAGGCCTGATCACCCCGCTCGACAGTCATATCCGGCTCGCCAACCCTCAGACCCCGAAGACGGCTTCGACCAGTACCATCCTGCGCCGCAGCTACGACTACGACCGCAGCCCCGGCCTGCCGGAACTCGACATGGGGCACG
This sequence comes from Streptomyces sp. NPDC001231, assembly GCF_042896885.1. NCBI lineage: Bacteria > Bacillati > Actinomycetota > Actinomycetes > Kitasatosporales > Streptomycetaceae > Streptomyces > Streptomyces sp. NPDC001231. The sequence continues at coordinate 200,929 of NZ_JBIAXS010000013.1, read as the reverse complement.
CGTTCATCTGTTTCCAGCGGGAACTCCACACGTACATCGCCATGCAGACCCGGCTGGAGGGCGAGCGACTGGTGCCGTACATCAGCCCTCGGGGCGGAGGCTACTTCTTCGACCTCCCCGGCGTACGGGACGAAAAGGATTACTACGCCCGCGGACTTCTGACGTGAGCCCCGAGACACGCGGCGGGCGGATGTCGGCCGCACGGAGCCCGCATGGCGGACGGCTCACAGCACAGATGAGGGAGGCGCGATGTTCCCCGTCCCGCGGCCCGCGAACGAAGGCAGCCTCCGAGGCGTCGGCGGGACGCTCCGGCCTGCACTCGCGGGTGTCGCCGCGCTCCTGGTCTCCTTCACGCCCACCGCCTCCGTGCACGGGCAAGCCGCGACCGCCGCTCCTCCCCCGAGCGCCGACAACCGCGTCTACGTCACCAACCAACAGGACGACACGCTCTCCGTGATCGACGCCCGCACCCACAAGGTGCTCGCAACCGTGCCGACCGGTGTGGGGCCCGAGGGAGTGGCGGTTGCCAAGGACCGCAGGCACTTGTACATCGCCGACAGCGGCTCGGCCCAGGTCTCGGTTCTCGACACCGGGAGCTACAAGACCGTGGCGAGAGTGGCGGTCGGCAAGAACCCCACCGGGGTCGGCCTCAGCCCCGACGGCAGGTCCCTCTACGTGACCAACGGCACGTCGAACACCGTCTCCGTGATCGACACCCGCAGCGACCGGGCCTCCGCCACCATCCCCGTCGGGAAGTCCCCGGTAAAGGTGGCCTTCAGCCGTGACGGTGCCCGGGCCTATGTGGCGAACTCCGGATCGGGCGACCTGTCCGTGATCGACACCCACACTCGCCGCGTCGTCCGGCAGATGCCTGCGGGACGCTCCCCGGTGGCCGTTGCCGTCACCCCGGACGACAAGTCCGCCTACGTCGCCGACGAGGTGGGTACGCAGGTCCTCGCCATTCCGACCCTCAGCGGGAAGGCGACCTCCGTCAACGTCGGCGAGGGCCCCTTCGACGTGGCGGTCGGCCCGGACGGCCGGTTCGCCTACTCCACCGATCTCGGCCCCGGCAACGTCTCCGTGATCGACACCGGCAGCAAGCGTGTCTCCGCGACCATCGCTCTGGGGCCGCCCGGCACCGACCCGTTCAACCTTGAGGTCACGAGCCATCGGATCTACGTCACCAACCAGGGAGCGGGCACCCTCTCGGTCGTCGATCCCTCATCCCACAAGATCGTCGCAACGGTGCCGGTCGGCACCAGTCCCTACGGCGTGGCCGTGAGCTGAACCCGAATGCCAGACCGGATCGCAGACGCTCAGCGATCACCGGACACCATTGGAACCCAGGAGGGCTTCGTCAGCACACCCTGTGGATCTCGGTCGTGAACTCCGATCTGAACGAGCGGCGAGAACGGAGCTCTTCTTCTTCCACGGTGGGCGTCCTTCCACGGTCTCACACCCTGTTCCCGAATATTCGCCCAAGCGGATCAGGCGCAATTGCGGCAGAGAGACCTACGTAGGCTCGATCGCGCCGGAAGACGGGCCTCTTGTTCCAGGGGCTGCTGTGCGGTGCTGTCAAAAGGAGACACGCCATAACCGCTTCCTCTGGGATTTCTCAACGTTCCGAGACTGATGCCGCCGGATTCACGGCCTCGCCGCGGTCGGCTCGAGCGTTGCAACAGATCTTGGTGGATCTCGTCGAACCGCATCTCCGGGGGAAGCAGGCCCACTGGAACGTGGTCGGCCACAACTTCCGGGACCTGCACCTGCACCTTGATCAGTTCGTCGACGATGCCCGGGGGTCGGCCGACACCATCGCCGAACGCTTGCGCGCTCTCGCCGCCCGGCCGGATGGCCACTCCGACACGGTCGGCAACGAGCACCACACCCCCACGTTCCCGGAGGGAGAGCTGCGTGTGAGCGCCGTTGTCATTACTTGTCACCACATGCCTGCGTGCCACACGGTTCTGACGGCGTCAGCGGGCTTGCCAGGACAACACCGCCGTGTTCGCGCCCGCCCAGGCACACGGTGTTTGCATCGGTGGCACTCAGGGGGCAACCGCGAGCGGCCGGAACCGCCCCCTGAGCCATGGACACGCCGATACCCCCACAATGTGATCTGCTAGCTTGTGAAGAGTGACGGCCACTCAGGTGAAGCGGGCGTTCAAGTACCGCTTCTATCCGACCGACGCGCAGGCAGCCGAGCTGTCGCGCACGTTCGGCTGTGTGCGGAAGGTCTACAACATGGCGCTCGCCGCCCGTACCGAGGCGTGGGCACGGCAGGAGCGGGTCAACTACAACCAGACGTCGGCGATGCTGACGGAGTGGAAGAAGACCGAGGAACTGACGTACCTCAACGAAGTGTCCGCGGTGCCGCTCCAGCAGGCGCTGCGGCACCTGCAGGCGGCGTTCGCGGGATTCTTCGGCAAGCGAGCCAAGTACCCTCGGTTCAAGTCTCGGAAGAAGTCGCGCCGGAGCGCGGAGTACACCACCTCGGCGTTCCGCTACCGGGACGGGGAGCTGACGCTGGCGAAGATGGACCAGCCGCTGGACATCGTCTGGTCCCGGCCCCTCCCTCAGGGCGCGGTGCCGTCGACGGTGACCGTCTCGCAGGACGGCGCGGGGCGCTGGTTCGTGTCGATGCTGTGCGAGGACCCGAGCGTGCGGCCGCTTCCGGCCACCAACACCGCGGTCGGGATCGACGTGGGTCTGGACCACCTGCTTGCCCTCTCGACGGGTGAGAAGATCGCCAACCCCAGGCACGAACGCAAGGACCGCGCCCGCCTGGCCAGGGCCCAGCGGGAGCTGTCCCGCAAGGCCCAGGGCGAGGGCGCCAACCGGGCCAGGGCGTGCCGCAAGGCCGCCCGGATCCACGCCCGGATCACCGACCGCAGGCGTGACCACCTGCACAAACTCACCACACGACTCGTGCGTGAAAACCAAACGCTCGTGATCGAGGACCTGACCGTGCGGAACATGGTCAGAAACCGGAGCCTGGCCCGCGCCATCAGCGATGCGGCGTGGTCGCAGTTCCGGAGCATGCTGGAGTACAAGGCCGCCTGGTACGGGCGGGAAGTGATCGCCGTCGACAGGTGGTTCCCCTCCTCCAGGCTGTGCTCCCACTGCGGCAGCCTCCAACCGGAGATGCCGCTCCACGTCCGTACCTGGACGTGCGCCTGCGGGACGACCCATGACCGGGACGAGAACGCGGCGAAGAACCTCCTGGCCGCCGGGCTGGCGGTGTCTGTCTGTGGAGCCGGTGTAAGACCTCAACGGAGAACTCCGGGCGGGCAGTCGGCGACGAAGCAGAAAACCTCGCAGCGCGAGCCGTGAGAATCCCCCTCCTCCAGGAGGGGGAGAAGCCAATTCCCTCACCACACTGGTTTGTTGGTTGTGGTGCGTGCGTCCTGGCCGGCAGGCCCGGGCAGCGGCCGGCGGCAGCTGTCCGAAATTCATGGGCGGGTTGCCTAGAATTTGGCCCGAACACGACACTCGAGGGGAGCGGTGACCGTGCGACGGGACTTCAAGGGCCCTGCGAGCTGCCGTTCCGAGCTGGTCATCGGTCAGGAGGAGCCGTCCGCGGCGGCGCGGGAGCAGCTCGCGCGCGGTGGGAGTGTGCTGCTGCACGGGCCGGCCGGAATAGGAAAGTCGACGGTGCTGCGGGCATTGGCCGCGGAATACGCCCCGAACGCCCGCACCGTGTTGCGCTGCTCCGCCACCGAGTCCGAATCCCACCTGCCCTTCCTCGCCCTGGCCGACCTCTTCGGCCTGGTCCTGGACGAGGTGTCCGGCAAGCTGCCCGCCGCCCAGCACACCGCGCTGGAGTCGGCGCTCACCGGCCGCGGCGAGTCCACCCTCCAGCGCGACGGCCTCGCCCTGCGCCTGGCCGTGCTCTCCACGCTGCGCGCGCTCGCCGCGAAGGGCCCCGTCCTGATCGTCGCCGACGACCTCCAGTGGCTGGACTCGGCCAGCGCCGAACTGCTCGGCTTCGCCGCCCGGCGCCTCGGCGAGACACCCGTGCAGATGCTGTGCGCGGTGCGGACCGAGGAGGAGGAGTACGACCGCCATCTGCGCGCCTGCCCGCCCGACACCCTCTCCGTCCGGCTGGGCCCGCTGACCCGTACCCAGGTCTCCGCCCTGCTCGGCCACCGCGGCTACGCCGGCCTGCCCCGCTCCACGGTCCGCGACATCCACCGCACCAGCGGCGGCAACCCCCTGTTCGCGCTGGAACTGGGCCGCGCCCTGGCCGAGAGCCCCACCCCGCCCCGGCCGGGCGAGCCGCTGCCGGTGCCGACCTCGCTGCGCGCGCTCGTCCTGAGCCGGCTGGAGATGCTGTCGGACGAGGCCCGCCGCACCCTGCTGGTGGCCAGTGCCGGCGCCCGCCCCACCCCCGCCCTGCTGCACGCGGCCGGCCGCGGCAACGCCGAGGCCGAGTGCGCGCAGGCCGCCGAACTCGGGCTGCTGGCCACCGAGCCCGAAGACCCCGCCGTTCGGTTCGCGCACCCGCTGATATCGGCCGCGCTCTACGCGGAGGCCCCCGCCCAGGAGCGGCGTGCCGCCCACGCAGCGCTGGCCACAGCCGCCCCCGACCCCATCGAGCGGGCCCGGCACCTGGCGCTGGCCACCACCGGCACCGACCCGGAGGTGGCCGCCCGGCTCGCCGAGGCCGCCGCGCTGGCCCGGGACCGAGGGGCGCCCTCGGTGGCCGCCTCGCTGGGCCTGCTCGCCGCCCGGCACACCCCGGCGGGCAGCGGGCCGGGCCCGGACGGCCGGCGGTTGCAGGCCGCCGAGGACGCCATCACGGCCGGCGAGGTGGACCTCGCCCGGGACATCGCCCGCGAGGTGCTGACCCGGGCCACCGTGCCCGCCGAACGCGTGCGGGCCTGGATGGTGGTGATCGAGTCGGCCGGCCAGGCCCTCGGGGACGTCGACATCGTCTTCCCGCAGGCGCTGGCCGACGCGGGCGACGACCCGCGGCTGCTCGCCCTGGTCCACTACCAGCTGGCCTGGCGCGGGCTGGTCGTGGAGGGCGACTTCGCCGAGGCCCGCCAGGAGGCCGCGCACGCCGCCGAACTGGCGGAGCGCGGCCGGGACCGGCGCACCGAGCTGATGGCGCTCGCCTTCCAGGCCTCCACCGAGACCCTGATGGGGCATCCGAACGCCCCCGCCACCATCAAGCGGGCGCTGAGGGAGCCTCAGGACCCGTACGTCGCCTGCCATCACAACGGCGTCGGTTCGGCCCGCTACCGCTGGCTGCTGATGAGCGACCGGCTGGCCGAGGCCCGGGCGACCATCACCGCGCTGCTGCGCGAGGTCCGGCGGCGCGGCATGGTCGAGAGCGAGGTGCACTTCCTGCGCCTGCTCGCCGAGACCGAACTGCGCTCCGGCCACTGCGGCCGGGCCCTGGACCTGGCCCGCGAGAGTCTGCGGATGGCCCGGGACACCGGCATCGGCGAGAGCGCCTCGGCCACGCTGGCCTCCCTCGCCGAGGCCTCCGGCGGCAGCACCGACCGGGCGCTGGCACTGGCCCGGGAGGCGGTGGGGCACGCCGAGGAGGACGGTGACCAGATGTATCTCTCGCGCGCCCTGACCGCCCTGGGGCACGCCCAGTTGGTGGCCGGGGACGACCAGGCCGCCGTGACGGCGCTGCGCCGGGTGCGGGAGCTGGAGCTGGGGCTCGGCATCACCGATCCGGCGCGCGGCCGCTGGCACGGCGACCTCGCGGAGGCCCTGGTGCGGACCGGGGAGCGGGCCGAGGCCCAGCGCGTCATCGACGTGGCCCGCGAGCACGCGCTGCGGCTCGGCCGCGAGAGCGTGCTGGCCGTACTCGACCGGTCCGAGGCGCAGGTGCGGGCGGCCCGCGGCGAACAGGACGCGGCCGTGGCCCAGTTGACGTCCGCACAGGACCGGCTGGCGAAGCTCGGCAACGGGCTGGAGGAGGCCCGCGCCGCGTTCGCGCTGGCCCGGCTGCGCACCCTCGCCCCGGCCCTGGGAGTCGGCCGGGCAGGGGCGGCCCCCGTGCCGGGGCCGACGTCGTACGACGAGGCGGCGCGGCTGTTCCGGCGCTGCCGCGCGCTGCCGTGGCTGCGCCGGGTGGAGGAGGCCGCCGCCGCCCGGCCCAAGCGGCAGCCGGAGGTGGCCCCGGCGGCGCTGGACGGACTGGCGGCGATGGAGCGCCAGGTGGCGGCGCTGGTCATGGAGGGCGCGACGAACCGGGAGATCGCCGCACGGCTGTTCATCAGCGTCAAGACGGTGGAGGCGACCCTGACCCGGGTCTACCGCAAGCTGGGGATCCGTTCGCGCGTCGACATCGTCCGATTGGCGGCAGGCCGGCGCGCGAAGTGAGCGCGGCGCGGGTTGACTGACCGCGTGGACGACCGCGTGAACGCAGTGAGGACCGGCACCGGAGCGCGCCGCGGGACGAGAGCGGACCACCGGGGCCCACCGGGGCCCACCGGGTGGGACCGAGGGATTTCCCTGCCCGACTCCCCTAGGGAGTTCCCTCATTGGAGGAGGGTGGGCCCGGTCCTAGCGTAAGGGGCGTGCCGCTCGCCCGGGCACACGGGACCCGAGCACGGACCCCACGGCCCCGTGCTCCCCCGCCCGCGCGATCCCCCACCGGCCTGCCCCGAGGAGACGCATGTTCGGCCTCACCCGCGCCAGACGGACCGCCGCCGCGGTCGCGTTCGGCGCTGCCGCGGCCGCGCTGCCCACCGCCTCCTCCGCGGTCGCCGCCCCCCGACCCGTCGTCGGCGGCACGACGACCACGACGGCGGAGTACCCGTTCGTCATGCAGATCACGGACGCGACCGGCGGCCAGTTCTGCGGCGGCACCCTGGTCGCGCCCACGAAGGTGGTCACCGCCGCGCACTGCGTGGTCGGCGAGACCGCGGGCAACCTGCGGGTGGTGGGCGGGCGCACCCACCTCGACGGCACCGACGGGACGGTCAGCGAGGTCAGCCGGATCTGGTTCGACCCCGACTACACGGACGTCGTCGACGGCGGCGACGTGGCCGTGCTCACCCTGGCGACGCCGATGCCGTACGCCGCGGCGGCGTACGTCTCCCCCACCGGCACCGGGGTGTACGCGCCCGGCACGACGGCCCGCGTCCTGGGCTGGGGCAGCACGGGCGAGAACGGCGGCTCCTCCGGTCAGTTGCGGATGGCGACGCTGCCCGTCGTGTCCGACACCGAGTGCCGCGACTCCTACGGCTCCGACTTCGTCGCGAGCGACATGGTTTGCGCCGGATATCCATCCGGCGGCGTCGACACCTGCCAGGGCGACAGCGGCGGTCCCCTGCTCATCGGGGGCGTCCTGGCAGGGATCACTTCCTGGGGCAACGGCTGTGCCGAGGCGGGCCGGCCGGGTGTCTACACCCGGCTGGCCTCCTTCTCCAGCCTCGTGACCGAACAGGTCCTGACCTGAGCCGTGCCCCGGTGAAAGCCAGGGGGCGTTGCGAGCCACCACGAGCGGCCCGCAACGCCCCCTTTCCATGGCCTCGACGGCCCCGGTGACGCCACCGCCGGGTCCGCGTCCCGGCCACCAGGCGCTTACCGCCCTACGACGGTCCCGAACCGTATGTCGTACGACGCACCCGGGTGCAGGACGGCGAGCATGCGCTCGGCCTCCGCGGTCACGTCCTGCCGCTGGGCCCTGGTCAGCCGGCCGAAGGGCTCGACCACCAGCGTGTCGCCCTCCGGTTTCCACAGCCCCGCCAGGAAACCGTCGACGAGGAGGGTGCGATGGGCCAGGTTCCCCTGTGCGTTGCGGCCCCGGTACCGCTCGGGCACCACGCGGGCGCGGTCGGCGTGGGACAGGAGCAGGTTGTCGAACTCGGGCAGGAAGCGGGGCGGTGCCGGGGTGTCCGGGTCGGGGCGGGGAGCGTCGGGAAGGTCGAACAGCTCCGTGCCGCCGTCGTCCCGGAAGGTGACGAGCCGGGGGCGGAGGCGTTCGAAGACGGGGCGCAGCCGGGTCAGGCCCGCCCAGGTCTGCATGTCCCGGACGGAGGCCGGACCGAAAGCGGCGAGGTAGCGCAGGACGGTGGCCTCCAGGGCGGTGGGGTCGTCCCCTTCCGCAAGCCCGGGAGAGGCGCCCGTGGACCGGCCTAGCCAGTGCTCCGCGGTCGTGAGGGCGACCTGCCCGCTTCTGTCCCACAGTCCGCGCGGAGTGACCTGCACCAGCGGGAGCCGGCAGCGGGCGGCGAGGCCGAGGGCCTGCGGGTCGGCGTCGGGCCACTCGGCGCCGAGCGCGGCGCGCAGTTGCGTCATCGTGCGCGGCCCGGCCTCGACGAGGTCGCGGACGAGCGCGGTGAGCCGGTCGAGGTCGACGCCGTCCAGGCCCTTGCGGAACTGGTTGAGTTCGCGTTCGCGGGCGCCCTGGACGAGCGGTCGCAGGGTGAGGCAGTCGTCGGCGGTGTGGGTGTGGATGGTCGAGCGCAGGGTGACGATGCGGACCACCTCGCGGCCGGCCATCAGCTCCGACAGCCGCTCCGGTGCGAAGCCGTCGAGGCGGGCGGCGAGGGCGTAGTACGGCGGCTTGACGTTCTGCGCCTGAAGGCCCACCAGGTGCTCCACGGCCGCCTTGGCCTGCAGCGGTGCGCGGCGCAGCAACAACTGCCGGTCGAGAGTCGCCCGGTTGAGGGCGCGTACGCCCAGCACGGGGGCCGACGCGGTGGTCGTCGTCTTCGTCATGTCCGCACGGTAGCGGCCATTGAGGAAAGCATCTGTCCTCTTTCGTCTGTCCTCTCTTTTCGTCTGTCCTCTTTCGTCAGGGTCCCGGCCCTCGGTCACCGTGGTCCTGGCCGCCGGGGCCGGCGGTGGGCGGTTCGGTGGCGTACCAGCCCGTCCAGTGGCGGACGGTGATCGCGATCACCGGTCCGTTCGGCGGGATCTCGCGGTACTGCGGGTACTTGCGCAGCAGCCGGGCGAGCGCGGTCCCGTACCGCACCACGGTCCGTTCGTCCTCCGCGTCGGGTGGCACGATCCGGGCGTCGCCGTCGGCGCGGGCCCACCACAGGCGGTTCCAGTCCTCGTCGTAGTCGTCCGCCAGCAGGGACACGGACCCGGTGGCCTCGATGTTCCGCAGGCGCTTGAGCCGGGTCGTGGTCTTCGGCTTGCGGTCGACGGCCGTCACGATGCCGTCCTCGCCGAGAGCGGCGAACACCGTCGGCACCAGGTACGGGCGGCCGGCCGCGTCCACCGTGGCCAGCCGCGCCACCCTGGCGGCGAGGAACCGGCGGCGTGCCTCGCCGGGGTCCATGCGGGGCACGGGCGTGCCTCCTCTCAGCCGTCCGTCAGGGCCCGCAGCACCTCCTCGTCCGTCAACTGCTCGAAGTCGTCGTACCAGACGCCCACGGCGGTGAAGACGGGCGGCTGGTGGAGGCAGATCAGTTCGTCGGCCTCGCCGCTCAGCGCGCGGACGGCGTCGGGGGCGCCGACGGGGACGGCGAGGACGGTGTGCGCGGGTGCGCCGCGCCGGACGTGCCGCAGCGCGGCGCGGGCGGTGGAGCCGGTGGCCAGGCCGTCGTCGACGACGATCGCGGTGCGTCCGCGCAGGTCCGGAGCGGGGCGGCCATGGCGGTAGCGCCGGGCTCGGCGGCGCAGTTCGGCGCGTTCGCGCTCCACCACCGGGGCGAGGTCCTCCTCGGTCAGGCCGAGCAGGTGGAGGGCCGTCTTGTCGAACAGTGGCGGGTCGTCCCCGGCGATCGCGCCGAGGCCGTACTCCTCCTGCGAGGGGGCGCCGATCTTGCGGACCACGACCACGTCCAGCGGGGCGTCCAGCACCCGTGCGACCTCCCGGGCCACCGCGACGCCGCCGCGGGGCAGCGCCAGCACCACGGGGTCGGGCAATGCGCCCGCCTCGTACCGGGGGCGCAGCCGTTCGGCCAGTTGCCGGCCGGCCTGCGCGCGGTCACGGAACCTCATGGGCGTCCCTCCTTCCGCCCCGCGTGCCGGGTACCCCGCGGGGCCCGGCCGACCACATCCCGCCGGCGCCGCCGGCCCGGCCGGTTAGGCCGAGGTGTGAGGGGCAGTCGGAGAGGACTCACGGCAGACCGGTTCCCCGTAGGAGCAACAGTGTCGACAGGCCGACTCCCCGACCGCGAACAGCGGATCCTGAACGAGATAGAACGCGCCCTCAGCCGTGACCGCCGTCTGGTCCGGCGGCTGCGGTCGGCGCGCAGACCACCGGCCCTCTCCCGGGTGGCGTCCTACGCTCCTGGGATGTGGACCGTGGTGCTGCTGGTGGCGGTCTCCGTCGCCCTCCTGACGGCCGGTGCCGTCACCTCGGAGCCGGGCGTGATCTGGGCGTTCGCGGCGGTGTGGCCGGTGACGCTGTTCTCCGTCCTGCGGCTGCTGTGCCGCCGGGCCGAGTCCTGACAACTCCACCGACAGGCCTGGTCCCCGCCGTGGCCGCCGTGGTGCCCCTTCGGCCTGCCCGGACGTTGCCTGACTTCACTTTCGATCAGTTATTCGACCCCGCTATACACTGCGTCTATACACGCCGCATATAGTCCCGGCATGCCTTGTGTGACCAGGAAGACGACGAAAACGGGGGCCCGGTTCCGGGCATCGACGGCACTGGCGGCACTGACGGCCGCGTGTCTCACGCTGACCGGCTGCGCACGCGACGGCACGGCACCGAGCGCGGCCCGCGCGCACCCCGCGGCGGGCGCGCCGGCCGAGTTCGGCACGGTGGACTGCCGTCACGCCAAGTGCATCGCGCTGACCTTCGACGCGGGGCCGAGCGAGAACTCCGCCCGGCTGCTCGACATCCTCAAGGAGAAACAGGTACCGGCGACCTTCTTCCTGCTCGGTGCGCGGCACATCGAGAAGTACCCGGAGCTGGTCGTCCGCATGGCGGCGGAGGGCCACGAGGTGGCGAACCACACCTGGGACCACCAGATCCTGACCCGTATACCGGCGGAGCGCGTACGCGAGGAGATACGGCGCCCGAACGAGGAGATAGAGCGGCTGACCGGGCACAAGCCGACCCTGATGCGGCCGCCGCAGGGCCGCACCGACGACACCGTGCACCGGATCTGCGAGGAGCTGGGCGTGGCCGAGGTCCTGTGGAGCGTGACCGCCAAGGACTACACCACGACCGACTCCGCGCTGATCACCCGGCGCGTCCTCGACCAGTCCTCCCGGGACGGGATCATCCTGCTGCACGACATCTACGCGGGCACGGTGCCCGCGGTGCCCGGGATCATCGACGCGCTGAAGGAGCGGGGGTACGTCTTCGTCACCGTGCCGCAGTTGCTGGCGCCGGGCAGGGCGGAGCCGGGCAAGGTCTACCGGCCGTAGGACGACCCGCGAAATGGCTTCCCACCGGGCCGCGCTCTCCGGGCGCGCGGCCCGGTTCAGCCGCCGTCGGCAAGGCGGAGCCGGTAGCGCCTTCCCGGCCGCCCGCCGACGATCTCCTCACCCACCGCCCTGAACCCGGTGCGTGCGAGCACGGTCATGGACGCCGCATTGTCGAGGGTGGTGACCGCGGTGAGCTCGGTGAGCCGGTACGTCACGACGGCGAGCCGGCTCACCTCCCGCACGGCGGCCGTCGCCACGCCCCGGCCCGCGGCGCGCTCGCCGATCCGGTACCCGAGTTCGGCGCACCCGTCGGCGACGTCGACGAGGTTGACGCGGCCCACCAGTTCGCCCTGTTCGTCCACGACGACGTGGAAGTGGCAGACGCCGGCGTCCTGTTCGGCGAGGAGAGCACGGTGGCGGGCGGCGAATCCGGTGAAGTACGCGTCCCCCCGGTCCGGCACGGAGCGGGCGAAGTAACGACGGTTCTCCCGCTCGAAGGCCAGCAGCGCCTCCGCGTGTTCGGGGCGCAGCCGCTCCAGTATCACCATGATCGGGAGCATACGCGGAAGGACCGGGCGATGAGCCAACCGTGTGAGCCGGGGGCGAACTCGTAAAGCGAGGCCACCGATTGCCTACGATCATGGCGTGGTGAACTTCTCGCTCGAACGCACCGCGCCGCTCCCCCTCGACGAGGCGTGGCGGCGGATCACGCGGTGGTCGCGGCATGCCGACGCGGTGCCGTTGACCCGTATCAACGTGGTCACGTCCGCGCCGACCCGGGAGGGCACGGTGTTCGTGGCCCGCTCGGGGATCGGTCCACTCGGCTTCGACGATCCGATGGAGGTCACCGTCTGGCGTCCGCCGGCCGACGGCGAGCCGGGCCTGTGCCGCGTGGAGAAGCGGGGCCGAGTGGTGCTGGGCTGGGCCGAGTTCGAGGTGCGGCCCGGCCCCGGGGGCCGTACGCGGGTGGTGTGGCGGGAGGAACTGCGGGTCCGCTTCCTGCCGGGCCTGTTCGACGAACCCCTGCGCGGCGCGGCCCGGTCGGTGTTCGGACGGGCGCTGAACCGGCTCCTCAGGCAGCCCTGAGAAGTCTGGCGTCCCGTCAGGCCACCGAGCCGATCCGCTCGGTGGCCGCGGGCATGCCGTCGTGGTGGATCGGGGTGTGCGCACCGGTGAGGGACACACCGCTGCCGCCGCGCCGGTCGGCGACGATCTCGGAAGCGATCGACAGGGCCGTCTCCTCGGGCGTACGGGCGCCGAGGTCGAGGCCGATCGGGGACCGCAGCCGTGCCAACTCCAGTTCCGTCACGCCGACTTCGCGCAGGCGGCGGTTGCGGTCGAGATGGGTGCGGCGGGAGCCCATGGCGCCGACGTAGGCCACCGGAAGGCGCAGCGCCAGCTTGAGCAGGGGAATGTCGAACTTGGCGTCGTGGGTCAGGACGCACAGCACCGTGCGGGCGTCGACCCCGGTGCGGGCCAGGTACTCGTGCGGCCACTCGACGACGATCTCGTCGGCCTCCGGGAAGCGGGCCCGGGTGGCGAAGACGGGCCGGGCGTCGCACACGGTGACGTGGAAGCCGAGGAACTTGCCGATGCGCACCAGCGCCGAGGCGAAGTCGATCGCCCCGAAGACGATCATCCGGGGTGGCGGCACCGCGGACTCGACGAGGACCGTGAGCGGGGCGCCGCAGCGCGAGCCCCGCTCGCCGATCTCCAGGGTGCCGGTGCGTCCGGCGTCCAGGAAGGCGGACGCCTCGCCGACGACCGCGCGGTCCAGTTCCGGGTGGCCGCCGAGGCCGCCCTCCCAGGAGCCGTCCGGGCGGACCAGCAGTGCCCTGCCCAGCAGTTGGGCCGGACCGGACACGATCCGCGCGAGGGCCGCCGCCTCCCTGCGCGCGGCGGCGGCCAGCGCGGAGGCGGCCACGGTACGGGCCGGATCGGCGGCCCGTACCGGTGTGACGAGGATGTCGATGACGCCGCCGCAGGTCAGGCCGGCGGCGAAGGCGTCCTCGTCGCTGTAGCCGAAGCGCTCCAGCACGGTTTCGCCGTCCTCCAGCGCCTGCCGGCACAGCTCGTAGACGGCGCCCTCCACACAGCCGCCGGAGACGGAGCCGACGGCCGTGCCGTCGGCGTCGACCCCGAGAGCGGCACCCGGCCGGCGCGGCGCGCTGCCGCCGACTGCCACCACGGTGGCCACGGCGAAGTCGCGTCCCTGCGCGACCCACCGGTCCAGTTCCTCGGCGATGTCCAGCATCTGTCGGTCTCCTTGCGGCGGTCGTGGGGAGGGCGCGTCGGTGACGAGCGGGAATTCGACGACAGGGCCTAGCGCACGCCCAGCCGGCTCTCGATGGGGTTGAGTGCGAAGTACACGAGGAAAACCGCCGTCAGGCCCCACATGAAGGCGCCGATCTCCCGGGCCCGGCCCTGGGCGGCCTTGATGGCGGTGTACGAGATGACGCCGGCCGCGACACCGGTGGTGATGGTGTACGTGAACGGCATCAGGACCACGGTGAGGAAGACCGGGATCGCGGTGGACCGGTCGGCCCAGTCCACATGCCGGGCGTTCATCAGCATCATGGCCCCGATGACCACCAGCGCGGCGGCCGCGACCTCCTGCGGGACGATCGCGGTGAGCGGGGTGAAGAACAGGCAGGCCGCGAAGAACAGGCCCGTGACGACCGAGGCGAGGCCCGTGCGGGCACCCTCGCCGACACCGGTCGCCGACTCGATGAACACGGTCTGCCCGGATCCGCCGGCGACGCCGCCGATCGCGCCGCCCGCGCCGTCGACGAACAGCGCCTTGGACAGGCCGGGCATCCGGCCCTCGGCGTCGGCCAGCTTCGCCTCGGTGCCGACGCCGATGATGGTGGCCATCGCGTCGAAGAAGCCGGCCAGGACCAGAGTGAAGACGATCATGCCGACCGTCATCGCGCCGACCTGGCCCCAGCCGCCGAACTCGACGTGCCCGAAGAGCGAGAAGTCGGGCATCGACACCGCGCTGCCGTGCAGTACGGGCGCGCCGCCCGCCCAGGCGTCGGCCTTGATGACGCCCGCCCCGTTCAGGACGGCCGCCGCCACGGTGCCGCCGACGATGCCGATGAGGATGGCGCCGGGGACGTCGCGGGCCTGGAGCATGAAGATCAGCAGCAGGGTGCAGGCGAAGAGCAGCACCGGCCAGCCGGCGAGTTCGCCGGCCGGGCCGAGGGTGACCGGGGTGGTCTTTCCCTGGTGCACGAAGCCGGACTTGTAGAAGCCGATGAGCGCGATGAACAGGCCGATGCCGATGGTGATCCCGTGCTTGAGCGCCTGCGGGATGGCGTTCATGATCATCTCGCGTAGGCCGGTGACCACCAGCAGCATGATGACCACGCCGTAGACCACGCACATGCCCATCGCCTGCGGCCAGGTCATCTGCGGCGCGACCTGCGAGGACAGGACGCCGGAGACGGACAGACCGGCGGCGAGGGCGAGCGGCACCCTGCCGACGAGGCCCATCAGCAGGGTGGTGAGGGCCGCGGCGAACGCGGTCGCGGTGATCAGGGCCTTCTGGCCGAGGGTGTCGCCGGCGGCGTCCTTGCCGGACAGGATCAGCGGGTTGAGGAGCAGGATGTACGCCATCGCCATGAAGGTGGTGACGCCGCCGCGCACTTCACGCGCGACCGTGGATCCCCGCCGGGATATGTGGAAGTAGCGGTCGAGCCAGGACCGGCCCGCGGGGACGCGGCTGCCCGCGCCCGCGTCCTCGGCGGTGGTCCTCGGCTCCACTGACTGCTGGGTCATGGGGCCATCTCCCAAGGTTCACAGGGACACCCGAAGCCGTCGACGGCATGCGGGATCTGGGAATGGACGACCCGGGGGACGGCCCGAGACGAACAGTCGGGGTCCCCGGGGGCGGACTCCCCCCGGGGGTTCATCGGTTCGTACGCCGCGGGCTCACATGCCGGTGAGGTGTTCCGGCCGGACCGGCGTGCGGTTCAGCTCCAGCCCCGTCGCGTTGCGGATCGCCGCCAGGACGGCGGGTGTGGACGACAGGGTGGGGGCCTCGCCGACGCCGCGCAGCCCGTACGGCGCGTGGTCGTCGGCGAGTTCGAGCACGTCGACGGGGATGGTCGGCGTGTCGAGGATGGTGGGGATGAGGTAGTCCGTGAAGGACGGGTTGCGCACCTTCGCCGTCTTCGGGTCGACGACGATCTCCTCCATGACCGCCACGCCCAGGCCCTGCGTGGTGCCGCCCTGGATCTGGCCGACGACGGACAGCGGGTTGAGCGCCTTGCCGACGTCCTGGGCGCAGGCCAGCTCGATCACCTTCACCAGGCCGAGTTCGGTGTCCACCTCGACGACCGCACGGTGCGCGGCGAAGGAGTACTGCACATGGCCGTTGCCCTGACCGGTGCGCAGGTCGAAGGGTTCGGTCGGCCGGTGCCGCCACTCCTCCTCCACCTCGACGGCCTCGTCCTCGAGGACGTCCACCAGGTCGGCGAGGGCCTCGCCACCGTCGGTGACGACCTTGCCGCCCTCCAGGAGGAGTTCGGCGGTGGCCCAGGCCGGGTGGAAGGAGCCGAACTTGCGGCGCCCGATCTCCAGGACCCTCTCGCGTACGATCTCGCAGGCGTTCTTGACCGCGCCGCCGGTGACGTACGTCTGCCGGGAGGCGGACGTCGAACCGGCGCTGCCCACCCGGGTGTCGGCGGGGTGGATGGTCACCTGGCTGACGCCCAGCTCGGTGCGGGCGATCTGCGCGTGGACGGTGACGCCGCCCTGGCCGACCTCCGCCATCGCGGTGTGCACGGTGGCGACCGGCTCGCCGCCGACGACCTCCATGCGGACCCTGGCGGTGGAGTAGTCGTCGAAGCCCTCGGAGAAGCCGACGTTCTTGATGCCGACCGCGTAGCCCACCCCGCGTACGACGCCTTCGCCGTGCGTGGTGTTGGACAGGCCGCCGGGCAGCTGCCGGACGTCGGCGCCCTCGGAGCTCTCCCACTGGCGCTCCGGCGGCATCGGCATCGCCTTGACGCGGCGCAGGAGTTCGGCGACCGGGGCCGGGGAGTCGACCGGCTGTCCGGTCGGCATGATCGTGCCCTGGGACATGGCGTTCAACTGCCGGAACTCCACCCGGTCCATGCCGACGGCGTCGGCGAGCTTGTCCATCTGCGCCTCGTAGGCGAAGCACGCCTGGACCGCGCCGAAGCCGCGCATGGCGCCGCAGGGCGGGTTGTTGGTGTAGAGGGCGATGGCCTCGATGTCGACGTCGTCGACCTCGTAGGGGCCGATGCCGAGCGAGGCGGCGTTGCCGACGACCGCCGGGGAGGCGGAGGCGTACGCGCCGCCGTCCAGCACGATCCGGCACTTGACGTGGGTGAGCTTGCCGTCCTTGGTGGCCCCGTGCTCGTAGTACAGCTTGGCCGGGTGGCGGTGGACGTGTCCGAAGAAGGACTCGAACCGGTTGTAGACGATCTTGACGGGCTTGCCGGTGCGCAGCGCCAGCAGGCACGCGTGGATCTGCATCGACAGGTCCTCGCGCCCGCCGAAGGCGCCGCCGACGCCGGCCAGCGTCATGCGGACCTTCTCCGGCGGCAGGCCGAGCACCGGCGCGATCTGGCGCAGGTCGCTGTGCAGCCACTGGGTGGCGATGTAGAGGTGGACGCCGCCGTCCTCCTCGGGCACGGCGAGCCCGGACTCGGGGCCGAGGAAGGCCTGGTCCTGCATGCCGAAGTGGTACTCCCCCTTGACGACGAAGTCGGCTCTCCTCGCGGCCTGTTCGGCGTCGCCGCGGACGATCGGCTGGCGGTGGACGATGTTGGGGTGCGGGACGTGGGAGGCGTGGGGGTCGTTACGGCTCTCGTGGACGAGGATCGCGTCCGGCGCGGTCGCGGAGGCCTCGTCGGTGATCACCGGCAGGTCCCGGTACTCCACCTTGATCTTGGCGGCGGCGCGGCGGGCGGTCTCCGGGTGGTCGGCGGCGACGACGGCGACGGGCTCGCCGTGGTGGCGGACCTTGCCGTGGGCCAGGACCGGGGTGTCCTGGATCTCCAGGCCGTAGTTCTTCACCTCGGTGGGCAGGTCGTCGTACGTCATCACGGCGTACACGCCCGGCATGGCGAGGGCCTCGGCGGTGTCGATCGAGACGATCTCGGCGTGCGCGACCGTGGAGCGCAGGATCTGGCCCCAGAGCATGTCCTCGTGCCACATGTCGGAGGAGTACGCGAACTCGCCGGTGACCTTGAGGATGCCGTCGGGGCGGAGCGTGGACTCGCCGATGCCGCCCCTGGTCTGCGAGCCCTGGGTGATTTTGGTGGGAGCGCCGTTGGCCGCCATGCTCAGACCCCCTCGGACTGCCGGGCGGCCGCCAGGCGGACCGCGTCCATGATCTTCTCGTAGCCCGTGCAGCGGCACAGATTGCCCGACAGGGCCTCGCGGATGTCCGCGTCGCTCGGGTTGGGGTTGCGTTCCAGCATCTCGTCGGCGGCGACCAGCAGGCCCGGGGTGCAGAATCCGCACTGGACGGCGCCCGCGTCGATGAACGCCTGCTGGATCGGCGAGAGTTCACCGCCCACGCCGGTCTGCGCGCCGCGCGCCTGCCACCGCTGGGCGTCCTCCAGCGTCGTACCGCGGGCCTCACCGCCGCCGGACCGCTGCTCGGCGAAGTCGGCCAGGCCCTCGACGGTCACGACCTCGCGGCCCTCGACCTGCCCGGCGGCGACCAGGCAGGAGCACACCGGCACGCCGTCCAGGCGCACCGTGCAGGAGCCGCACTCGCCCTGCTCGCAGGCGTTCTTGGAGCCGGGCAGCCCCAGTCGCTCGCGCAGCACGTACAGCAGGGACTCGCCCTCCCAGACGTCGTCGGCCTGCTGGGGGCGTCCGTTGACGGTGAAGTTGACGCGCATCACGCGGCTCCCTCGTTCGTTCGGCGGGCGCCGCGGTACGACTCCCAGGTCCAGGTGAGCGTCCGGCGGGCCATGACGCCCACCGCGTGGCGGCGGTAGCTCGCGGTGCCCCGGACGTCGTCGATCGGGTTGCAGGCGGCGGAGCACAGCTGCGCGAACTGCCGGGCGACGGAGGGGGTGATGATCTCCCCGCTGTCCCAGAAGCCGCCCTCGTCGAGTGCCGCGTTCAGGAACTCCTCGGCGGCCCTGGCCCGGATGGGCGTGGGCGCGGCCGAGCCGATGCCGGTGCGCACCGTACGGGTCTCCGGGTGCAGGGCGAGGCCGAAGGCGCACACGGCGATGACCATGGCGTTGCGGGTGCCGACCTTGGAGAACTGCTGCGGTCCGTCGGCCTTCGCGACGTGGACGGCGCGGATCAGCTCGTCGGGCTCCAGGGCGTTGCGCTTGACGCCGGTGTAGAAGGCGTCGATCGGGATGCGGCGGGAGCCGCGCACCGACTCCACCTCGACCTCCGCGCCGGCCGCCAGCAGGGCGGGGTGGGCGTCGCCGGCCGGGGAGGCGGTGCCGAGGTTCCCACCGACGCCGCCGCGGTTGCGGATCTGCGGGGAGGCCACCGTGTGCGAGGCGAGGGCCAGGCCCGGCAGCTCGGTCCTCAGGTTCTCCATGATCTTCGAGTACGGAACGGAGGCGCCGAGCCGCACGGCGTCCTCGCCGACCTCCCACTCGTAGAGGTCAGGGACGCGGTTCAGGTCGAGCAGATACTCGGGCCGGCGGTGGTCGAAGTTGATCTCGACCATCACGTCGGTGCCACCCGCAATCGGCACAGCGGCGGGGTGCTCGGCCTTGGCGGCGAGCGCCTCCTCCCAGCTGGCGGGGCGAAGGAAGTCCATGACCGGCTCTCTTCTTCGTCTCGTGAGTCGTACAGATTGAGCCAATCCGTGTGCGGCGGGCCCGGCTCGTTCCTGTCCCTTTTACGCGGAGTGGGGTCAGTACACCGTTGCCCGCTCCGGCTCGGTCAGTCACCGAAAACATGAAGGGTTTGGCTGGTCGGCGCGGGCATCTTGTAGATTCGTATGAACCGAGGTCTTCAGAAACCTCTTCGGTTCCCCTGGAAACAGAGGCGGCCGAGGGGACGCGGACTCACCTCTTGGCGAAGCTGCTGCCCGGCCGCGCGGCCGGGCCCTCGCCACTTGATCCATCGTAGTTTTCGAGACACAGAACGGCGGCGACGAGAATGCGGCTGCGCGCACTGCTGGACACCGATGCGCTGGGCCTGAAGCTGCTCGGCGGGGAGGAGGAGCTGGACCGCACCGTCCAGGGTGTCATGACCACGGACCTGCGCGATCCCAGCCGCTACCTCTCCGGCGGTGAGCTGGTGCTGTCCGGGCTCGCCTGGCGCCGGGACCCCGCCGACTCCGAGCCGTTCGTACGGATCCTGGTGCGGGCCGGAGTGGCCGCGCTGGCGGCCGGTACGGCCGAACTCGGCCCCGTGCCCGACGACCTGGTGGTGGCCTGCGCCCGGCACCGGCTCCCGCTGTTCGCGGTGGAGGAGTCGGTGGCGTTCGCGACGATCACCGAGCACGTCGTGCGGCAGGTGTCCGGCGAGCGCGCCGGTGACCTGGCGGCCGTGGTGGAGCGGCACCGCAGGATGATGACGGCCGGCCCGGCGGGCGGCGGCCCGGACGTGGTGCTGGACCTGCTGGGCTCCGACCTGGACCTGCGGGCCTGGCTGCTCTCCCCCACCGGCCGGCTGATCGCCGGGCCCAAGATGGCGGGCCCCGCGCTGCCCGCCGACGTGTGCGCCCGGCTCGCCGCCGAGCACCTGGCGGCCGCCCGCACCGGCCGGCGCGGCCCGCACCGGGTGGCGCTGGGCCCGACGACGTACTCCCTGTTCCCCATCCGCGGCGGCGGCCGTTCCCCGCAGGCCGCGCGGGACGCGCGCGAGACGGTGCTGTCGGACTGGCTGCTGGCCGTGGAGGCGGACGCGGGCGAGTGGCCCGAGGAGCGGCTGGATCTGCTCCAGGGCGTCACCCAGCTGATCGCGGTCGAGCGGGACCGCCGGGACGCGGCCCGCACGGTGCGCAGGCGGCTGGCCCAGGAGGTGCTGGAGTTGGTGCAGAGCGGCGCGGCGCCCGCGGAGATCGCCGCGCGGCTGAGGGTCGCCGCGCCGGTGCTGCTGCCCGGCCTCGGGGCGGCCCCGCACTGGCAGGTGGTCGTGGCCCGTGTCGAGTGGGACGACGGGGGGAGCGAGGGCGGGCTGATCGCCCAGTCGCTGCTGGAGGAGATCCTTGTCGACCCCCACACCACCGGTCCCGAGCCCTCCGACCGGATAGCCGTCGCCCACACGGGCGACGAGGCGGTCGCGCTGGTCCCGCTCCCGGCCGTCTCGGCCGAGCACGACGGCTCCGAGACCGGGATCGTCGCCGACGCGCTGCTGGAGGCTGTGCGCGACCCGCTGTCGGCCGGCCTCGACGACGACGGACGGCTCACCCTGGGCGTCAGTGCGGCCGTGCACTCGGCCGAGGGACTGCACGGGGCGCTGGAGGAGGCCCGGCACGCCCGGCGGGTCGCGGCGGCGCGCACGGGACGCGTCTGCGCGGCCGGGCACCAGGAGCTGGCCTCCCACGTCCTGCTGCTGCCCTTCGTCCCGGACGACGTGCGCCGCGCCTTCACCGCGCGGCTGCTGGACCCGCTGCGGGACTACGACCGCCGGCACCGCGCCGAGCTGATCCCCACCCTGGAGGCCTTCCTCGACTGCGACGGCTCCTGGACCCGCTGCGCCACCCGGCTCCACCTGCACGTCAACACGCTGCGCTACCGGGTCGGGCGCATCGAGCAGTTGACGGGTCGTGACCTGTCCCGCCTCGAGGACAAGCTGGACTTCTTCCTGGCGCTGCGCATGAGTTGAGGCCGCGGCGGACGAGCACGGCACGCCACCTGCGGCCTCCTCCGTCCCACGACTTTGTGAAATTTTTCACCCATCCTCTTGGCCGGGCCACGGATTTCGTGCTGAGATGCCGCCACCACTCAAGGCTCGATGGCGTGCTCGGGGAGGGCAACGTGGCGCATACCGCCATGTCTGGTAACGGAACGACCCCTGGTGACGATCCACTCCAGACCGCGGTATGGCGGCTGCGCTCACGCGCGTGCTGGGCCGACGCGGCGGCGCTGCTCCAGTCGGCCACCGCGGCCGCGGCGCTGCAGAGAACCGCGCTGCTGGTCGAACGCTGCCTCTACACCGAGGCGGGCTGGGAGGAGGCCGAGGACGCGCTGCGCACCGCCGAGGCGCTGGCCCACACCGACGAGGAGCGGGGGGCCGCCGCTTGTGAACGCGGGTACCTTGCCTACGCGGCCACGCTGCACGGCGTACGGGACCGGGCGGACGAGGCGCGGTCGGCGCTCGGCCGGGCCGCGGCGCTGATCCCGCCCGGGGTGCCGGGGCGGGCCCTGCTGGACTTCCGGCGCGGTCTGATCGCCGAGAACCTCACCCGCTCCCCGCAGGCCGCGCACGCCGCGTACCGGCGCGCGCACGCGGGCGCGATCGCCCACGCCGATCCGCTGCTGCTCTCCTTCACCTGGCGCCATCTGGCCGGATTGGCGATGCGGGAGGGCGAGTTGGCCGAGGCCCGGAACGGGTTCGCCGAGTCGCTGCGGATCCGTGAGGAACTGGGCTACCTCGTCGGCACCGCGCCGGCCCTGGTCTCCCTGGCCGACACGGAGACCGAACCGGAGGCGTCCCGCCTGCGCGAGGAGGCACGACGGCTGTTCCGGCTGCTGGGCGGCGTACCGACATGGCTGGCACAGCAGTTGACCCCGGCACCACCGGCACCAGCACCGGGCGCGGCCACGGCCTGAACGGCGAGGGCGGGGGCACGGACCACACTCGGTCCGAGCGCAGGGCGCGGGCCGCACTGGGTCGCGCTGCCCTCAGTCCGCGCCCGCGAAGTGCTCGGCGACCAGGGCGCGGACCACGTCGACGTCCCGTGCGACGAGGGCGTCCAGGAGGGCCGTGTGCTCGGCCGCGTCGGCGACGAGGTCGGCGCGGGCCGGGCGCGCGGAGCCGCCGACGAGCGGCCCCTGGGCGCGGCGGTACAGGTCCTCGGCGATCTGGACGAGCTGGTCGTTCCCGGAGAGGGACAGCACCGCGCGGTGGAAGGCGCGGTCGGCCTCGGCGTAGGTCGCCCGGCACCCCGAGGACGCGGCCCGCACGGTGGCCTCGGCGAGCGGGCGCAGTTCGTCCCAGCGTTCGACGGGCACACGGCGGGCCAGCCGCAGCATCACCGGCACCTCCAGCAGGGCCCGCACCTCGGCCAGTTCGGCGAGCTCGCGATCGCCGCGCTCGATCACCCGGAAGCCGCGGTTGGGCACGACCTCCACGGCGCCCTCGAGCGTGAGCTGCTGCATCGCCTCGCGTACCGGGGTCGCGGAGACCCCGAACCGCTCGCCGAGCGCGGGCGCCGAGTAGACCTCGCCGGGTTTCAGCTCCCCCGCCACCAGTGCGGTGCGCAGGGCCTGCAGGATCTGGCCGCGCACCGAGGAGCGCCGTACGAGGGTCCGGGGGCGCGGGACGGGTGGTTCGCCGTGCGTGTGCTCGCCGCGGACGCCCGTCCGGGGGAGGTCCGCGGCGGCGGGGGCTTCCTGGTCCCGCCGCGGCTCCCCGGCTTCCTGGTCCCGCCGCAGGTCCGCGACCTGCGCCTGGCGCGGCACGCGAGGCACGGCGCCCCGGCCGGCCCCGGGGGTCCGGGTACCGGCGGAGTCCTGTGCGCCCTGCTTCACGGTTCTCCTCCAGGCTGGCGGTGCTTGGGGCACTTGGGGTACTTGGGGTACTTGGGGTCATTACGGCGGCTTGTCGCTCTGCCGTCAAGCACCTTAGGCACTGTAGGCCAAGGCTTCACATTCCGATCGACTGAAGTAAGGTAAGCCTTACCTACAACCGACCGGGAAAACGGTGGTCCGGCATGCCTGTGCCCTCTTCGGCCGTAGCGGACGCCTACGCCCGCCTCACCAAGGCCTTCCCCGGACTCGCGGTGACGGAGACGGGCCCCGGCGAGAGCGTCCCGGACGGCGGCGACTGGACCTCGGCCGCCTCCCTCGCGGCGGGCGGGAGCGGCCTGGACGCGTTCCTGGCCTGGGACGACGCCCAGGTGCTGCGGGACTACGGCACGCACGCACGCCCGGACGTCGTGGCGAGCTTCGGACTGCACCGCTACGCCTGGCCCGCCTGCCTGCTGTTCACCGTGCCCTGGTTCCTGCACCGACGGGTGCCCCGCCTCCCCGTGACCCACGTCTCCTACGACCGGGCCGCCGGCCGCATGGCCGTACGCCCCGCCGCCTTCGCCTGCCTGCCGGGCGACCCGGCGGCCGCACTGCCCGGCGCGCGCGTCGTACACGACGAGGAGGCGCTGCGGGCCGAACTCCGCTCGGCCGTCGCCGAGCACCTGGAGCCGGTACTGGCCGGATTCGGCCCCCGTATGCGGCGGCGCGGGCGCGCCCTGTGGGGCATGGCGACCGACGAGGTCGTCGAGGGACTCTGGTACGTCGCCCATCTGCTCGGCGAACAGGAGCGGGCCGTGCGCGAACTGGAGATGCTGCTGCCGGGGGCGACCCGGCCGTACGTCGGCTCCGCCGCCTTCCGGGAACTGACGGGGCCGGACGGCGAGTCCCTGCCCACCCGCGACCGGGCCAGCTGCTGCATGTTCTACACCGTGCGCCCCGAGGACCTCTGCGTCACCTGCCCGCGCACCCGCGACGCGGACCGGATCGCCAAGCTGACCGCCAGTGCGATGGGCTGAGTCACCGTCACACCGGGCCGAACCCGCCCCGGCGGTCCGGCGCACCCCCGCGATCGCGTAAGATCACTCGCGACTGGGACACCCACAAGGTCACAGGTGATTCACAAAATCCTCACCTGCCACGGGAACTTTCCGCGGAACCACCGGTACGGGTAGTCTTATTCGAACTCAACTCCCGCCCCTCAAGCGGCAGTTCGAGCAGAACGCCGCCCCGGGCATCCCCCTTGCACTTCCTTGGCGGCCTCTTGCCCCGAAAACCCCTGAGGGCCGACGGGATTGGGCCACTATGGCGGGCGTTACGCCCTATCCCAATGCAAGGGACCCCAGATGAGACTGACCGACATATCGCTGAACTGGCTGCTTCCGGGCGCCGTGCTGCTCCTGGGCGTGCTGGCGGCGGTGGCGGTGATCGCGCGCGGCAAGCGCTCCTCCGGGGAGAACGCGAGCACGGACGACTCGTGGGAGCGCAGCGAGGAGCGCCGCAGGCGCAAGGAGGCCATCTACGGCACGGCCTCATACGCTCTGCTGTTCTGCTGTGCGGCGGTCGCCGCCGCACTCTCCTTCCACGGCCTGGTCGGCTTCGGCGAGCAGAACCTCGGCCTGTCCGACGGCTGGCAGTACCTGGTGCCGTTCGGCCTGGACGGCGCGGCGATGTTCTGCTCCGTGCTCGCGGTGCGCGAAGCCAGCCACGGTGACGCGGCGCTCGGCTCCCGGATACTCGTGTGGCTGTTCGCCGCCGCCGCGGCCTGGTTCAACTGGGTGCACGCGCCCAGGGGCATCGACCACGCGGGTGCGCCGCACTTCTTCGCGGGCATGTCCCTCTCCGCCGCGGTCCTGTTCGACCGCGCGCTGAAGCAGACCCGCCGGGCCGCCCTGCGCGAGCAGGGTCTGGTGCCGCGCCCGCTGCCGCAGATCCGCATCGTCCGCTGGGTGCGGGCGCCGCGCGAGACCTACAAGGCCTGGTCGCTGATGCTCCTGGAGGGCGTGCGGAGCCTGGACGAGGCGGTCGACGAGGTGCGCGAGGACGAGCGTCAGAAGGCGGAGAGCCGGCGGCTGCGGCGCGATCAGGAGCGCATGGAGCGGGCGCAGTTGAAGGCGCTCAGCCGGGGCCACCGCGGCTTCATCGGCCGGGGCGGCCGGCAGGTCGAGCAGCAGGCCCTGGAGCGCGGCTCCACGCAGGTCACCGCGGAGCCTGCCATAGCGGCGGCGGAGCTTCCCGTGCGCGCGCGTCCGTCCCTCCAGCCCGTCCGCAAGGGGTCCGAGAACTCCACCCTGGACCTCACCGCGGAGGACGACACAATGGCCCTGCCGCGCCTCGACTCCCTGGAGCGCAAGCTCAAGGACCTGGAGCAGCAGTTCGGCTAGGAACGAGTCGACTGGACCGGTGAACGGGTGGGGGGCGCGGCCGGCGGGCCGCGCCCCCCACCCGTTCACGCGGCGTCCGCGCCCAGTTCGAACCAGACTGACTTTCCGACCCCGTGCATGCACACGCCCCAGGTGTCCGCGAGGGACTGCACCAGGACCAGGCCCCGGCCGCCGGTGCCGTCACCCGTCCCCGGTGTCCGGGGCCTGGGCCGGCGGGCCACGAAGTCCCGTACCTCCACGCGTAGTCCGCGCGGTGACACGGTGGCCGTCAGGATCGCGTCGTCGTCGGTGTGGACGAGCGCGTTGGTGACCAGTTCGCTGGTGAGCAGTTCCGCGACCTCCGACGTGCCGGGCCTGCCCCAGTGGCGCAGCAGTGCGCGCAGCGCCCGTCGCGCCTCGGGCACCGCCTTGAGGTCGGCCCGCCCCAGCCTGCGTCTGAGCTGCGGCGGGGCGGGCCGTCCCGGGCCGCCGTCCTTCTCTCCGCCCGTCGGTCTCTCCGTGTGCTCCTCCGTCGTCCGAGCCGAGGAGGCCCCGACCGTCGCGGGACCGCCCCCTCGTGCGTGCCTTTTCATGTCCCCCGTCCGCGTGCCGATGTCGGTTCCCCTCCGGTTCGAACACGTTCACGGAGATCCATGCCCCGTCGGGCGCGGGCCAGTCATGTGGAATGGCCCACGCCAGTTGTCCGGCGCTCCCCTGTCCCGACGGGCCTACGGCCGGGGCACGTTGCGCAGGTTGGAGCGCGCCATCTGCACCATCCGGCCGACGCCTCCGTCCAGCACCATCTTCGAGGCCGACAGCGCGAACCCGGTCACCATCTCGGCCTTGATCTTCGGCGGGATCGACAGGGCGTTGGGGTCGGTGACGACGTCCACGAGGGCGGGGCCCTTGTGGCTGAAGGCCTCCTTCAGGGCGCCTGCGAGGTGCCTGGGCTTCTCCACCCGGATGCCGTGGGCGCCGCAGGCGCGGGCGACGGCAGCGAAGTCGGGGTTCTTCATCGCCGTCCCGTAGGCGGGCAGGCCCGCGACCATCATCTCCAGCTCCACCATGCCCAGCGAGGAGTTGTCGAACAGGACGACCTTCACCGGCAGGTCGTACTGCACCAGGGTCAGGAAGTCGCCCATCAGCATGGCGAAGCCGCCGTCCCCGGACATGGACACCACCTGGCGGCCACGGTCGGTGAACTGCGCGCCGATCGCCATCGGCAGCGCGTTGGCCATCGAGCCGTGCGAGAAGGAACCGATGATGCGGCGGCGCCCGTTGGGCGAGATGTAGCGGGCGCCCCAGACGTTGCACATGCCCGTGTCGATGGTGAACACGGCGTCGTCGTCGGCCACTTCGTCCAGGACGGCGGCCACGTACTCGGGGTGGATCGGGACGTACTTGTCCACCTTCCTCGTGTACGCCTTGACGACCCCCTCCAGGGCGTCCGCGTGCTTCTTGAGCATCCGGTCCAGGAAGCGCCGGTCCGTCTTGACCCGCACCCTCGGCACGAGACAGCGCAGGGTCTCCTTCACATCGCCCCACACCGCGAGGTCGAGCCGGGAGCGGCGGCCGAGGTTCTCGGGCCGGACGTCGATCTGGGCGATCTTCACATCGGTGGGCAGGAAGGCGTTGTACGGGAAGTCGGTGCCGAGCAGGATCAGCAGGTCGCACTCGTGGGTGGCCTCGTAGGCGGCGCCGTAGCCGAGCAGCCCGCTCATGCCGACGTCGTACTGGTTGTCGTACTGGATGAACTCCTTGCCGCGCAGCGCGTGCCCGATCGGGGACTTGATCCGCTCGGCGAACTCCATCACCTCGGCGTGCGCGCCGGCCGTGCCGCTGCCGCAGAACAGGGTGATCCTGTCGGCCTCGTCGATCATCTCGACGAGCCGGTCGATCTCGGCGTCGCCGGGCCGGACGGTGGGCCGGGAGGTGACGATGGCGGTCTCGGCGGCCCTCTCGGGCGCGGGCTCGGCGGCGATGTCGCCGGGCAGCGACACCACGCTGACGCCGCTTCGGCCCACCGCGTTCTGGATGGCCGTCTGGAGCAGCCGGGGCATCTGCTTCGGGTTGGAGATCAGCTCGCTGTAGTGGCTGCACTCGGCGAACAGCCGGTCGGGGTGGGTCTCCTGGAAGTACCCGAGGCCGATCTCGCCGGAGGGGATGTGCGAGGCGAGGGCGAGGACCGGGGCCATGGAGCGGTGGGCGTCGTACAGGCCGTTGACGAGGTGCAGGTTGCCGGGACCGCAGGAGCCCGCGCAGGCCGTCAGACGGCCCGTGATCTGGGCCTCGGCGCCGGCCGCGAAGGCTGCGGTCTCCTCGTGGCGGACGTGGATCCAGTCGATGGCGGCGTTGCGGCGGACCGCGTCGACGACCGGATTGAGGCTGTCACCGACCACGCCGTACAGGCGTTTGACTCCGGCGCGGACGAGGATGTCGACGAACTGCTCTGCGACGCTCTGCTTGGCCATGGCGCTCGGACACCTCTTCGGTCTGCCGCGGATCCTCCGCCTCCATGAAGGCACAGCCCAGGCGCTCACGCCTCCCACACGGCAGCGGCCGTACGGTCGTCCGCGTAGCCCTTGACCCGCACCTGGGCGTCCGCCAGGAACGCGGCGAGGCCCGGCGGGGCGGGGTCGGACCACCGTCGCGCGAGGTGGGCGCACAGCTCGGGCTCGCCGCGCAGCGGGTCGGCCAGACCGGCGGTGCACATGAGGAGCGTGTCACCCGGTTGGGCCACGGACGCGCGGAAGCGGAAGGGTTCGCGGGGCGGTTCCGGGGCCGGGTCGTAGGGGTTCGGCGGGGTGGTGATGCCCAGGTCCATGGTGAGCCGGTCGCCGTCCGGGGTCTCGGACGGTCGCGAGCCGAAGCCGACCGCGGGGTGGCCGGGTGTCTCGGCGACGCCGGGTTCGATGTCCTGCCACTCGCCCTCGCGCAGCCGGAACAGGCCGCCGGCGCCGACGCCGAAGAAGACCCGGACGCGGCAGTCGGGGTCGGCGGGCAGGAGCAGGCAGCGCAGGGTGGCCGTGTACTGCTCCGGGTCGACGCCCTGTTCGGCGGCGCCCGCGCGGAGTCTGCCGAGGCTGCGGTCGGTGAGGCGGTGCAGCCCCGACTTCAGGTCGCCGCGCCGGGCCGCGCCGATGTCCTCGGCCAGCCGTGCGTGGCTGCGCCCCACGGCCTCGGCGATCCACTGGCACACCTCGCCGGCCGCGCGGTGCGCGCCCGGGGTGGCGCGCGCGCCGGTCGCCATCGCGACCAGCACCAGCGCCTGGTCCCCCGCGCCGAAGCGCGCGGTGAGCAGCGCGTCGCGCCGCGACTCGCCCCGGTACCGTGCGGAGTCCCCCCGGATCGACACCGCCCGCAGCGTGCACGCCCCGTAGGCGGCCCCGTCCAGCACGGTGTCCGGCACCGCGACGTCCAGCCCGTCCGGCTCGGCCACGGGCAACGCGGTGGGCTCGGCCGCGTAGGTGGGCGGCCGGGACCCGACATGCCCGACGGCAACGCCGGCCCCCCGAACACCCGGTGCGACGTGCGCCTCCGCGCTGCGCGGTGCGGCGTACGCCTTCCCGTCGCCAGATGCGGACTGCGCCTCCTCGGCGGCTGGTGCGTCGTACGCCTCCCCGGCGGGCGGTGCAGCAGGCGCCTCCCCGGCACCCGATGCGTCGTACACCTCCCCGGCACCCGAAGCGGCGAACGCCTCCACACCGCCCGAAGCGGCGTACGCCTCCTCGGCGACCGGTGCGTCGTACACCTCCCCGGCGGGCGGTGCAGCAGGCGCCTCCCCGGCGCCCGGTGCGTCGTACACCTCCCCGGCACCCGAAGCGGCGAACGCCTCCACACCACCCGAAGCGGCGTACGCCTCCTCGGCGA